>CAJQRW010000038.1 GCA_905612415.1 uncultured Pelagibacteraceae bacterium | reverse complement strand
GTCTGGTTCTGTCTCCAATCCAGACAAAATGAGCTGACGTATCATGATGTTCACCTGTAGTAGAATCTATTCTTGTCATAGACTCTTCGAAAGGTAGTAAAAGTGCTTCGTGGGAGGTCCAGAAATTAACTGTTTTTAATCTTCTATTAAAATCTGAATTAATTCCACACGCATCCATAAAAGCAAGAGCGTCAGCAATTTTATCTTCAAGTTCTTTAAATTTTTTATCTTGTTGGCTTTTTTTTATAAATCCTAAGTTCCATGTATGAACCATTTTTAAATCTGCAAAACCACCATGTGAAAATGCCCTTATGAGATTAAGCGTAGATGCTGATTGAGAATAAGCTTTAAATAATCTTTTAGGATCAGGTGTTCTAGATTTTTCATTAAAATCAATACCATTAATATTATCACCTAAGTAACTAGGTAATTCTATTCCATCCTTTTTTTCTGTAGATGAGCTTCTGGGTTTAGAAAATTGGCCAGCAATTCTTCCAAGCTTAACAACTGGTAATGAAGCAGAATAAGTAAGAACTAATGACATCTGTAACATTAATTTAAATGTATCTCTTATATTGTCAGGATGGAATTCAGCAAAACTTTCTGCGCAATCTCCACCCTGAAGCAAAAATGCTTTACCATCGACTACATCTGCTAACTGCTGTTTCAAATGTCTTGTTTCACCAGCAAAAACTAACGGAGGAAATTTTTTTATTTTTCCAAGAACCATATCTAATTCTTTCTTATCCGGGTATTCCGGGATATGTTTAACTGGATAATTTCTCCAACTATTTAAATTCCATTTTTTCATATTCAACCTAAGGTATATATAATATATACAGACCAAAAAACCAAGTTTGAATGTATTGTAAGAGTCAAATATGGCCAAATTTTCAAAAATAATTAGAAAAGATAACGAAAACCTTTTAATAGATAAATTTATAGAAAAATTTAAGGACAAAATTAATAAAAAACTTAAATACTCTAAAAGGTTTAGTTTCGTTCTAACTGGTGGACTCAGTCCAATAAAACTTTATAAAAATCTAGCAAAAATTAAAAAAATTAATTGGGAGAATATTGACTTTTTTATTGGAGACGAAAGGTATGTTAATGAAAGATCTAAAAGTTCAAACATAAATTTATGCAAAAAATATTTTTTAAATAAGATAAATATTTCTAAAAAACAGATATTTAATATCCCAACTAATAGTGGCTCTATAAAAAAAGATACAGAAAATTATGAAAAAATAATAAAAAAATATCTTTTTAATAAAAAAAAATCTTTTGACCTCATATTGTTAGGAATTGGAGAAGATGGTCATATAGCCTCATTATTTAAAAAAAATATTAACAAAAATAATAAAAAATACGTAGATTTTGTGAGAAAAAAAAATTTCTCTAGAATTACATTAACTATTAAATGTATTAATCAATGTAATTCAATTTTTTTATGGGCACCAGGTAAAAAAAAATCTTTGATAGTTAAAAAAATACTTTTAGACAAACAATTTAAATATCCTGCTTCATACTTAAGAAAAAGAAATAATTTTTTATTCTACAGTAACTGATTTTGCAAGGTTTCTTGGTTTATCGATATCGCAACCTTTTAGTTTAGCTACATGATAAGCTAATAGTTGAAGAGGTATAGTTAGAAGAAAGGGGGAAAAAAATGGATCAGATTTTGGAACTGTTAATATAAATCTTATATTCTCGCTATTAACATCGTTGTTAGTATTTGTTACTAATAATACTTTGGCACCTCGTGCTATTACTTCTTGCATATTTGAAATTGTTTTCACAAAATATCTATCACTTGGAGCTAAAACTATAACAGGAAGACCTTCTTCTATTAAAGCTAGTGGGCCATGTTTCATTTCTCCCGCTGGGTAACCTTCTGCGTGCACATACGATAGTTCTTTAAGTTTTAAAGCTCCTTCTAAAGCTATTGGGAATGAAGATCCTCTTCCTAAAAATATAACTCCTTTTGAATTAACAAAATCTTTAGCTATAACTTGAATCTTATCCTCACATTTCAAGGTTTTCGATATTAAATCTGGAAGCTTTTTTAATTCAATAATTTTTTTTGTGTAATCAGATTTAGAGATTTCACTTCTGCTGTCAGATATTTTTATTGCAAGAATATAAAGAACAAGCATTTGTCCTATAAAAGCTTTAGTGGAAGCTACCCCTATCTCTGGTCCGGCATGTATTGGTAAAACAAAATCTGTTAGTCTTGCTATTGAACTTTCAACTACATTTATAACCGAGCAAGTTTTTACATTATTTTTTTTACATAAATCTAAAGCTGCAAATGTATCAGCCGTTTCTCCAGATTGTGAAACAAAAACATAAAGATTCTTTTTATCAAACTGTATTGTTCTATATCTAAATTCTGAAGCAACATCCGTTTCTATAGGTATAGTTGTTAATTCTTCAAACCAATATTTTGCTGCAATACATGAATGGTATGCTGTACCACAACCAACTAAAACTATTTTTTTAATTTCGTTTGGCTTTATAGGAAAGTTATAAAGATTAATATCTTTTCTTGTCTCATCGATATATTCTTTTATGCAGGTCTTAACTGTAATACTTTGTTCATTAATTTCTTTAGACATGAAATCTTTATAGTCACCTTTGTCTTCAGTATTTTCATCATTAGAAAGTGTTAATACCTCTTTATTTATCTTTTTATTATTTGAATTATAAAATTCAACTTTATTATTATTTAATAAACATATATCTCCATCATCTAAATAAGTGATTTTATTTGTCATTGATTTAAGAGCGTACGAATCTGAACCTAAATAATTTTCACCATGGCCATAACCAACGGCTAGCGGACTACCTTTTCTGGCTCCAATTACTGTGTCAGCATATTTTTTAAATATAATACCTAAAGCAAAACTTCCTTTTAATTTTGATAGAGTTTTGTTAATAGCTTTTACTAAATCAAAATCTTTAAGAAATTCTGTGATCAAAAAGGTTATTACTTCCGTATCAGTTTGGGACTTGAACTTATAACCCTTTTTTTCTAAATCTTCTTTTAGTAATGAAGAGTTTTCAATAATTCCATTATGAACAACAGAAACTTGCTCTGATGAATGTGGGTGTGCATTTACTTTACTTGGCGCGCCGTGAGTTGCCCATCTGACATGACCAACTCCTACTTTACCGTTTGAAGGTGTTTTGAATAAAATTTTTTCAAGATTTTCTACCCTTCCTGTGCATTTTTTTTCATTAATGCCATTATCATCAATCGTAGCTATTCCAGAGGAATCATAACCACGATATTCTAATTTTTTAAGAGATTCTACAATATTTGAACTAACTGATTTAGTGCTTGCTATTCCAATAATTCCACACATTATTTTTTTTTATAATTTATAACTTCTTTTTGATTAGCTCTTGTGAGAGCTAATGATTTATTTGTAACATTTTTAGTAATAGTAGAACCAGCGCCTATTACAGATTTTTTTCCAATTTTTACTGGCGCTATTAAAGAAGTGTTTGAACCAATAAAGGCACCATCTAAAATTTTTGTTTTATTTTTCCTTTTTCCATCGTAATTACAAGTAATAGTTCCAGCTCCAATATTAACATTATCTCCGATGGATGCGTCACCAATATATGACAAATGATTAATTTTAGATTTTTTTCCTACTTTGCTTTTTTTAATTTCTACAAAGTTTCCTATACTTGAACCGCTTGATAAATAAGAGCCAGGTCTTATTCTTGCAAAAGGTCCAATGCTGACATTGGCTTCGATTTTTGCATTTTCAATATGAGTAAAAGGTTGAATCTCCACATTATTTCCTATTGTTGTTTTTTTTCCAATCACAACATATTGGTTGATAATTACTTTTTTTCCAAATTTTGTATCATTTGATAAAAAAATCGTCTCTGGAGCCTTTAATGTCACTCCCATATTCATCGCTTTATTTCGGAGTTTTTCTTGGTTTTGCTTTTCTCGTAAAGCTATATTTTTTTTTTTATTTATAATCATGAAGATTTCTCTTTACATTATAATGAAGTTTGTAATAACTCACAAAATATTTCTTAATAATACTTTATCATGACTCAAAAATTAACAATTTTATTTGATTTAGATGGAACTTTAGTGGATACAGCGCCAGATCTAATAAATGCGCACAATCATGTTATGAAGAAATTTGGTTATGAAGCATCAAAGTCAGATCATGAAGTTAAATCTTTAATTGGAAAAGGTGCCAATACAATGATTAGCAGATCGCTATGGAATGCAGCAAAAATAGATTTAAAAAAAATTAAAGAAAAAACAATTAAAGATAAAATGGTTAAAGAGTTTGTTGATTATTATGGAAGAAATATACTTGTTGAAAGCAAATTGTTGAATGGAGTGAATGATTTTTTAATTTGGTGTAAAAATAACAATATAGCAATGGGCGTATGTACTAATAAGCAAGAACACCTTGCTGTTGATCTATTAAAAAAAATTGGAATTAATAATTTCTTTGATTATGTGGCTGGAAGTAATACTTTTGATTATTGTAAACCTGATGCAAGACATTTAACAAAAGTAATAGAAATAATGGGTGGTGATATAAAAAAAACAATCATGATTGGTGATAGTGAAGTTGATGCGTTGTCTGCACAAAATGCCTCTGTACCCTTTGTTTTATTAGAGGATGGTTATACAGACAAAAAGGTTAACCAAATAAAATACGACCATTTGATTAAAAATTATGTTGGGATTGAAAAAATTATTAAAAAATATCTATGATAGAATTTAAACTTTTTTTTGCACTTATTAGTTATTATTTTATTATGTTTGCTACCCCAGGTCCTAACAATGCAATGCTTACAGCTTCTGGAATTAAGTTTGGATTTAAAAGAACACTTCCTCATTTAATTGGAATACCGTTTGGTCATACAATCCAAATAACATTAGTGTGTTTTGGTTTAGGTAGTTTGTTTTTAAAATATCCAGTAGTGCAGCTATATATGAAATGGGCTTGTTTTTTTTACTTGCTCTATTTAGGATGGAAGATAATAGGATCATTCTCTGAAAGTGAAAAGGAAAGCGGTAGACCTCTTAAACTGTATGAAGCAGCATTATTTCAATTTATAAATCCTAAAGCGTGGGTTGTTGCTTTAACTGCCGCCACGGGATTTTTTCCAAATGAGGAAAACTTTTTAAAAGCAACTGCGTTTGTTGCAATTACTGCCCCATTTGTATGCTTTCCTTCAATATGTTTGTGGGCATTATTTGGAACATCAATCAGATCTATAATAAAAAATACTAAGATTAAAAAAATTGTTGAATATTTATTAGCTATATTGTTGATGGCTACTGCTGTTATAATAGTGATAAATTAAAATGACACTATGCACTTTACAAAAAAAAATCCAACCCAAAAAAGATTATCTTTAATAAATAATATTAAAAATAAAAAAATATTAAAATTTCCAGGAGCATATAATCCTCTAACAGCAAAACTTATTGCAGAAATAAATTTTGATGGAATTTATATTTCTGGGGCAGTTATAGCCAATGATTTAGGTATTCCTGATATAGGTTTAACAACTCTTAAGGAAGTAAGTTACCGAGCAAAGCAAATTGCAAGAGTTAGTGATTTACCATCAATAGTAGATGCAGATACAGGCTTTAATGATTGTGCAAAGACAATTTCTGTTTTTGAAGATGCTGGTTTATCAGGATGTCACATAGAAGATCAAATAGAACAAAAAAGATGTGGTCATTTAGATAATAAAGAAATTATTCCTTTAAAAGATATGGTTAAAAAAATAAATATATCAGTAAAATCTAAAAAAGATAAAAATTTTCTAGTTATTGCTAGAACGGATTCAAATACAGTTGAGGGAATTAAAAAAACTATAGATCGTGTTAAAGCTTATGAAGATGCTGGTGCCGATGTAATTTTTCCTGAAGCAATGAAAGATGAAAAAGAGTTTGAAATGATTAGAAAAAATACCCAAATAAGCTTACTTGCAAATATGACAGAATTTGGAAAGTCAAAAATCCTAACGGCTGATGAACTAGAAAACCTTGGCTATCAAATAGTAATATACCCAGTAACTACACAAAGATTAGCGATGAAAAATGTTGAAGATGGATTGCGTGCTATTATGAGGGATGGACACCAAAATAATATTATAGATAAAATGCAAACTCGCAAAAGATTATATGAATTGGTTGAGTATGAAAAATACAACACAAAAAATAAAAAAATTACTGATTTTAAAACTGGTGGACACGAATAAGCTATGAGTACAGATATTAAAAAAGGATTACTAGGAATTGTTGTTGACGAAACAGCAATTTCACAAGTAATGCCTGATATAAATTCATTAACTTATAGAGGTTATGCTGTTCAAGACCTTTGTCAAAAATGTGACTTTGAAGAAGTCGCTTATTTGATTTTAAAGAAAGAGTTACCAAATAAACTGCAACTGAAAAAGTTTAAAAAAGAATTAGAAGATAATAGAGGTATTTCAACCAACTTAAGAGAAATTATAAAGCATATGCCTAAAAAAGCTCATCCAATGGATGTAGCAAGAACTGTTGTCAGTGTGATGGGACTAGAAGATAAAGAAACTAACAATAACTCTCCTGAGTCAAACATGCGAAAAGCTATAAGAATATTTTCCAAAACACCTACCGCTTTAGCTGCGTTCTTTAGAGTTAGAAAAAATAAAAAAGTTTTGCGACCAAAAAAAAGGTTGAGTTTTTCTGAAAACTTTTTTTATATGTGTTTTGGAAAAATACCTAGCATAGAAATTATAAAAGCTTTTGATGTATCCTTAATTTTATATGCAGAACACAGCTTTAATGTTTCTACTTTCACAGCAAGAACGATCACTAGCAGCTTGTCAGATATTCATAGCGCAATTACTGGTGCCGTTGGTAGTTTGAAAGGACCTTTGCATGGAGGAGCAAATGAAGAAGTAATGCATATGATGAAAAAAATTAAAAAACCTGAAGATGCTTTAAAATGGATTAATGGCGCGCTTGATAACAAAGGTGTAGTAATGGGTTTTGGACACAGGGTTTATAAAAAAGGAGATTCGAGAGTACCAATAATGGAAAAATATTTCAAAAAGGTTTCTGAAATAAAGAAAGATAATAAACTTCATAAAATTTACGATACAATTAAAAATGTTATGATTAAAAGAAAAAATATTCATCCAAACGTTGATTATCCCACAGGACCAACTTACCATTTAATGGGATTTGATACTGATTTTTTTACTCCAATATTTGTGCTTTCAAGAATTACAGGGTGGTCTGCACATATAATGGAACAACACACTGCGAATAAATTAATTAGACCGCTTTCTAAATATAGTGGTAAGAAGCATCGTAAAGTCATGCTACTCAACCAAAGATAAGATTATTTTCCTATTAATTTTATGTTTAGGAATATTGAATTAAATCAAATTTAGTTTAAATTTTTAGTTATTTCAGCAAATCTAGAGTTTAATATTTTTAAATTAAAATTATTAAGCAGAACATATTCATCTATAGCTTTTTTAACACCTGGTGCATAAGTAAGATCGTAATCATCACAAAGAATAATGCCATTATTTTCTATTACTTTGGTTAAACATTTTAGGTCGAAAAGCACAGTTTCATATTTATGTCCACCATCTAAAAAAACATAATCAAAATAATGCGTCTCAATTGTTTGAAGAACTTTGTTAGAATTTCCTTTTATAATCTCTATATTATTTTTATACTTTTTTAACAAATTTTTTACAGCTTCATAACTGTATGGATTTATTCTTTGTATATATTTATAATAAATGTTTTTCAGTGGATTAGAAAATTTAGTATTTGGTGCAAATTCGTCTTTTAATATTTCATATTCGGTCATAAATAAATCGATACCTGTAAATTTAAAATTATCACCATGAATAGCATTTAATAACTCACATACATTCCTTGCTGTTACTCCATGAAAAATTCCTACTTCGAGAAAGTTTTTTGGTTTTTTTTCTTTTATTAGATTTAAAAAAAAATCACCTACTCCTTTTTGCTTTAAGCTTGTTTTTCTCCAGTATTTTTTATATTTGATATTTCTGATCAACTGAATGCTTCGGACCAATTCCCTTTTGTAGAAGCTTTTGAATACTCAGTTGCTCTACCTTCAAAAAAGTTCATGTGTTCAACGGCATTCAACATTGTGTCTAACCAAGTTAAAGGGTTTTTATCAATTTTATAAATAGGTTCAAGACCTAGTTGACTTAGTCTTCTATTTGCTATCCACCTAATATATTGCTTAACTTCATCTGGTGTTAATCCTTGTATAGGACCCATTTCAAAAGCAAGATTAATAAAAGCATCTTCATGGGATATTATTGTTCTACAGGCTTCATATATTTCTTTTTTAAGTTGAAGTGTCCAAATTTTTGGATTTTCTTCTATAAAAGTTTTAAATAATTTAATCATAGAATTGCAGTGCAAAGTTTCATCTCTAACAGACCAAGTTACTATTTGACCCATGCCTTTCATTCTGTTGTGTCGAGGAAAATTTAATAAAATTGCAAAACTAGCAAACAGTTGTAAGCCTTCTGTAAAAGCGCTAAAAACAGCAATTGTTTTTGCTATGTCATGATTTGATTTAACATCAAAGCCTTGCATATAATCATATTTATCTTTCATTTCTTTATATTTTAAAAAAGCTGAATATTCTGACTCTGGCATTCCAATAGTGTCTAATAAATGTGAATAAGCTGCAATATGAACAGTTTCCATAGAAGCAAACGCTGACATCATCATTAGTGTTTCTGTTGGTTTAAAAACATTCATATAGTGTCTTATATAGCAATTACTCACTTCAACATCCGCTTGTGTGAAAAATCTAAATATTTGAGTTAATAGATTTTTTTCAGCAGGACTTAGATTTTTTTGCCAGTCTCTAACATCATCACCTAAAGGAACTTCTTCTGGAAGCCAATGTATTCTTTGTTGTGTAAGCCACGCATCGTAACACCACGGATATCTAAAAGGTTTATAAACTGGATTGCCTATTAATAATCCTGATTTTTTTTCATCACTTAGGTTTTTAATAATTTTTGTTACTGGCATGATAGGCATTCTTCATAATCTTTACTTTCATTCGATTCATTTTTTGTCGCGGTTGTTGAGAAGTTGTTATTGATGTTTTCCGCTCTTTGAATTGATTTAGATCTACAATAATACAAGCTTTTCAAGCCTTTTTTCCATGCTTGAAAATGAATTTGGTGTAAATCTTTTTTATGAACGTCTGCTGGTAAAAAGATATTAATTGATTGTGCTTGAGATATATAAGGTGTTCTATCTGCACCAAGTTCAATAATCCATCTTTGATCTAATTCAAAAGCTGTTTTAAAAACATCTTTTTCATTTTGCGTTAAATAATTTAAATGTTCAACTGAACCTTGGTTTGTGGTAATTGTTGACCAAACTTCATCATTATTTTTTCCATATTTTTCTAATACTTTTTTTAAATATCTATTCCTAACATTATATGATCCTGATAGTGTTTTGTGTGTGTAGCTATTAGCTGCAACTGGTTCGACGCCAGGTGATGCTCCACCACAAATTATTGAAATGGAAGCTGTTGGTGCTATAGCAGTTTTGTTTGAAAATCTTTCTTTAAAACCATATTCTTTTGCATCTGGGCATGCTCCTCTTTCTTCAGATAGTTTTTTGGAAGCTTCGTCGACTTCTTTTTGAATATATTTAAAAATTTTATTATTCCATGACTTACTCATAACCGATTCTAGAGGTATTGAGTTTTTTTGTAAAAAAGAATGGAAGCCCATCACGCCAAGCCCAACACTTCTTTCTCTCATGGCCGCATACTTTGCGTGACTGAAAGAATCTGGTGCTCTATTAATAAAATCAGTTAAAACGTTATCCAAAAATCTCATAATATCTTCAATAAAATTTGGATCATCTTTCCATTCATCGTATGTTTCCAGATTTAAAGATGACAAACAGCATACAGCAGTACGTTCTTTGCCTTCTTTATCTATACCTGTTGGTAAAGTAATTTCACTACAAAGATTTGATGTTTTTACATTTAATCCCGCTAATTTATGATGTTGAGGTATAAGTCTATTTACAGTATCTATAAAAATAATATACGGCTCTCCAGTCTCTACTCTTGCAGTTAATAATCTTATCCAAAGGTTTCTTGCTGAAACAGTTGATTGCACAATTCCATCTTTTGGACTTTTTAAAGCCCATTGTGAATTTGTTTCTACTGCTCTCATAAAAGAATCACTTACTAAAACTCCATGATGTAGATTTAATGCTTTTCTATTGGGATCTCCACCCGTTGGCCTTCTCATTTCAATAAACTCTTCAATTTCAGGATGATCTATTGGAAGATAACATGCAGCCGATCCTCTTCTTAAGGAACCTTGACTGATTGCCATAGTTAATGAATCCATTACTTTTATAAAAGGAATAATTCCAGAAGTCTTTCCAACTCTACCGATTTTTTCTCCTATTGATCTAAGGTTACCCCAATAACTTCCTATACCCCCACCTTTTGCAGCTAACCATACATTCTCACTCCATAAATCTAAAATTCCACTTAAACTATCTCCAGCTTCATTCAAAAAGCAAGATATTGGCAACCCTCTCTCAGTGCCACCGTTAGATAAAATTGGTGTTGCTGGCATGAACCATAAATTACTTATATAATTATAAATTCGTTGTGCATGTAAGTTATTATCTGAATATATACTTGCTACACGAGCAAATAAATCCTGATAAGATTCATTTTGTCCTAAATATCTGTCACTTAAAGTAGCTTTGCCAAAATCAGTTAATTTGGAATCTTTTGATCTGTCAATTTTAATTGTTATACCTTTCTCATTTTGAAAAAGCTCTGTATGAGATGTTAACGAAAATAAATCTGGTTTTTTTTCAGCCTTGTTTTGATTAAATGATAAACTGTCATTAGTGTTTAAATTTTCGACAGCTTTTTCAATGGCAAAAGATAGATTTTTATTCATATATTATATGTTTTATTAAGTTTTTGTATAAAAACAACTACATGTTGTGTACACTTCACCTAGCTATACTAGATGTTTAAACAAATCAATAGAACATTATAAGAACATATATATAATAGCAAGGATAAAATTAAATACTGATAAAAATCACTAAATATTAGATAAAGAGAAATGTCAAAAATTGAAGAAACACATATAAATCCATTGGGGTTCAGAGAGTATGACGCTCGATGGTTATACAAAAAAGATATTAACGAACTGGGAATAGAGAATTTAGGTAAAGGTTTAGGTACTCAAATTATAATACATACAAAAAAAAAAAATCCAAGAGTAATAGTTGGACATGACTATAGGTCTTATAGTGAAAAAATAAAATCATATTTAAAAAAAGGATTAATTTCTACAGGATGCTATATAGAGGATGTTGGGTTAGCATTGTCACCAACAGTTTATTTTGCACAATTCAATTTAAACGCAGATGCAGTGGCAATGGTTACTGCTAGTCACAATGAAAATGGTTGGACTGGTGTCAAAATGGGAATTCAAAAAGGTTTAACTCACACACCAAATGAAATGAAAGAATTAAAAGAAATTACTTTGAATAAAAAATTTACCAAAGGTAACGGGAATGAAAAAAAAATAAACAATTTTCAAAAAATTTATAAAGAAGATTTAATAAATAAAAATAAAATTAATAAAAAGATTAAAGCAGTTGTAGCTTGTGGCAATGGGACAGCGGGAGTATTTGCTCCAGATATTTTAAAAGGTATTGGTTGTGAGGTAATAGAACTTGATTGTAAATTAGATTGGACTTTCCCTAAATATAATCCAAATCCTGAAGATCTTGAAATGTTAGATGCAATTAGTATAGCTGTTAAAAAAAATAAAGCAGATATTGGTTTTGGTTTTGATGGTGATGGAGATCGTGTGGGAGTGATTGATAATAAAGGTAATGAAATATTTTCAGATAAAATAGGTTTATTAATTGCACGAGACTTATCCACTAAGCACAATGGATCAAAATTTGTAGTAGATGTAAAATCCACCGGTTTATATGCAAAGGATAAAATACTTTTAGAAAATAATTGTAAAACTATTTATTGGAAAACTGGTCACTCACATATTAAAAGAAAAGTTAATACTGAAAAAGCTTTAGCTGGCTTTGAAAAAAGTGGTCATTTCTTTTTTAACGAGCCATTAGGATATGGTTATGACGATGGAATAAATTCAGCAATTCATGTATGTCATTTATTAAATAATAAAAATAAAAAAATGAATGAAATAATGAATGAACTACCAAATACTTACCAAACCCCAACCATGGCACCATTTTGTAAAGATGAAGAAAAATATGAAGTGGTAGATAATTTAGTTAAACAAGTTAAGGATATTAAAAATAATAAAACTAAAATTGATAATCAAATAATTACAGAAGTGCTTACTGTTAATGGAATTAGATTTTCGTTTGCAGATGGTTCGTGGGGTTTAATTAGAGCATCATCTAATAAACCTTCATTAGTAGTAGTTACAGAAAGTCCCACTTCAAACAGTAGAAAGAAAAAGATATTTGATTTCATTGATGGTTTACTTCAAAATACTGGAAAGATTGGGAAATATGACCAAAAAATTTAAATTAAAAAATATCTATATAAAAAAACAGTACCAATAATAAATAAAAATACTCCAAATAGTTTTGTTACTTTATTTTTATTAATTTTGTGTACAGTGTTAGCTCCTATTCTTGCCATAATTGTTGTTATTGGTATAAATATTAAAAAAGCAGGAATATTAATAAATCCGACACTTAATGGTAGGCCTGCATTTAAAAAAGAGCCTGATATTAAAAAACCCATAGCTCCAAATAATGCTATAATAAAACCAATAGCTGCTGCGCTACCTATTGCTCGATTTATTGAGTAGCCAAAGTATTTTAAAATAGGGACATTCATAACGGCCCCACCTATACCCATAGGCGCTGAAATAAAACCTGATATAAACCCAAATATTATTCTTGGTAATAAAGTAAAATTAGTTTTAATTTCTTCAGACTTTTCCTTAAGGAAAAGTAAATAAGTACCAAGAAAATATACAATAATTGAAAAAAATAATACTAAAGATTTTGTTTCAAGTGTTGCTGCCAATATAGTTCCAGATATAACTCCTATAATTACAAAAATTCCATAAGTTTTTATTATATTTAAATCTACTGCTTTATGCTTATTATGAGTTAATACTGACACAAATGAAGTTGGTATAATTATTGAAAAAGAAGTACCTACAGCTAAATGCATAATATATAATGCGTTTATATCTAAAGTTTCAAAAATAAAAAATAAAAACGGTACAGTAATAAGGCCGCCTCCTATTCCAAATAAACCAGCAAAAAAACCTACTGGCACAGCAGTTAAAATCATTAATAAAATAAAGTAAGAATATTCATTATATATAATAAAATTAATCATTGGTTTGTTTGATTTGCCTTTTCATTATTTTGTACAATTGTCATTATGTGCTTTGCTTTTTGAAAATCAGAATCTCTTGCCATCATATTATCACTTAAATATCTTTTCCAATTTCTAGAACCTATTTGCCCATGATACAAACCAACTGTATGTCGCATAATATGATTTACTTTGGTGCCAAGATTAACTTCCTTTTCTAAATATATTAATAATTTTTCTGCTATTTCTTCTCTAGATGGAGAGTTTTTTACTTTAAATATTTCTCTTTCTATATCAACTAAGAAGTATGGATTTTGGTATACAGCTCTACCGATCATTACACCATTACACAATTTTAAATGTTTTTTTATTTCTTCAATTTTAGAAATTCCACCATTTATAATAATCTCTAAGTCTGGATTTTCTCTCTTAATTTTATAAACCATTTCATAATTTAATTTTGGAATATTCAGATTTTCTTTCGGAGATAAACCAGAAAGCATAGCTTTTCGCGCATGTATTATAAAAATTTTGCACCCAGCATTTTTTATCTTAAGTATAAAATTATTTAAGTAATCAAAATTCTCAACATCATCAAAGCCGATTCTTGTTTTCGCGGTAACTGGTATTTTACAAACATTAACCATCTCATTAACACATTCAGCAACGAGATTAGGTTCTTTCATTAAGCAGGCACCAAATTTATTTTTTTGTACTTTTTTACTTGGGCACCCTAAATTAATATTAATTTCATCATACCCCATATCTTCAGCTATTTTTGCAACTTCTGAAAGTTCTTTTTTGTTAGACCCTCCAACTTGTAAAGCTAAAGGTTTTTCTTCTGGGCTAAATGAAAGAATTTTTTTTCTATCACCATGTATTGCAGATTTTGTTGCTACCATTTCAGAGTACAACATTACATTTTTGCTTATTAATCTAAGAAAATAACGATCATGTCTATCTGTGCAATCCATCATAGGCGCTACAGAGATTGTCCTTTTCATAAACAACTTATTTTATTTAAAATGAATTATCTTATTATTCTGCTGTTTTATCAACTTTTTCGGGTTTTGATAATTCTTGTTCTTCATCTTCACGAATCTCTTCCTTAGATTCCTGTGTCACTTGTTTAGATTCCTGTATCTCTTCTTTTTCTTCTTCTTTGTCTGAAAAAATTTTTTCTGGAAGTCTTCTCACTCTTTTGGAAGGTAAAATTGCAGCACCACTTTTTGAAATTTCCCCTTTATAGATTTTATCAAATTCATCATCCGAATCTACTTCAAGGTCTTCTAATTCTTTTGGTTCATTTCGTGTTTTTCTCATTTTATTAATAGCAGAATCTTCTACATTTTTAATTGATATTTTACCCTCACCTATCTCTCTTAAGGCTATTACAGTATTTTTATCATTATCTTCAGGTACTAGTGACTTATCACCTGCATTTAACTGCGCTGTTCTTTCCTTAGCTAGTAAAACCAAGTCATATTGACTATCAATTTTTTTTAAACAATCTTCTACTGTAATTCTTGCCATGTGACCGACTTTTATAAAATTAAAGTATATAAAGCAAGGTTTATTTAATTAAAACTGGTTTTATATGTCTTTTAAAAATAATAATTAAAATATTTGCTATAATTATATAAGCGGAACTTATCATTGCTATAACTTCAATCGAATATCCATAATCAATAATCAAACCAAAGACTGCAGTTCCAAAAGCAGTTGAAAATACCATCATCGCTGTAGTTAATGCCTTAATTGAACCGATATATTTGACTCCATAAATTTCTGCCCATGTGGTCGATCCTAAAACATTAGCTAAACCATTGGAAATTCCCATAAGCCCAAGCACAAAATAAGACGATATGTAATAGTCAGAATAAAATAAAATCAGCATTGCAAATAGTGTGGGGATGTTCATTAGTTGTAAAATTTTTCTACTCTTATATTTGTCTATAATGGGGCCAGAAATAAATAAAGTTACAACGGATAATATGGCATACACCATAAAAGATTTTGCTATCACAAATTCTCCCCAGTCTTTTGATTCCAGTATAAATGATTGGTAAACAAAAACACCTGTATTGATTGCTGGTAAAGCCAACATCACTAATGAAATTAAATAAAATTTAGGATCTAATAATAGTTCTCGTCGTTTCCAGCTCTTAATTCGATTTCTTTTTAGTTTAGTAATTTTTTTCTCTCGTGATAATAAATTTATTTTCTTAATTGTTAAAAAAGATAAAATAGGTAAAAACAAAACAACCAATAAACCTATTGATATCCATATACTTCTCCAGGAGTATATGGAAAGAAAGAAAACAATAGTGATAGGCATTATAAATTCAGCTGCTGAAAGTCCTAACCATGTTACGCTAAGTGCCTTACCTCTGTTTAAATCAAAATATCTTGAAATGCTGGTGGTGGCAGTATGTGACATCAATCCTTGACCAGATAATCTTAAAAGAAAAATACCAACTAATAATAATGCGATATTAGTTACGAAAGAGAAAAAAATAGATGAAAAAAATAACAAAAAAATAACAAAAAAAGAATAATTTATTAATTTTAGATCATCTATTTTCTTTCCTACCCAAATTAAAGTAAAGCTGCTTAATAAAGTAGCAAGAGCATAAATTGAGCCAAATTGTCCATGGCTTATATTTAGATCAGACCTTATGCTTGTATTAAATAATCCAATAAAAAAACTCTGTCCAAAACAGGAAAAAAATGTAAATATAAATCCGAAAACAATTATTTTAAAACTTAACTTAATATTTGGCATTTGAATATAATATGACTTGCAAAGTTTCCTTTATTGGTCTTGGTGTAATGGGGTATCCCATGGCAGGATATATATCAAAAGCAGGACATAAAGTAACTGTTTATAATAGAACTAAAACTAAAGCAGAAAAATGGATAAAACAATATAAAGGCGCAATAGCTGAAACGCCGGCTGAAGCGGCAAAAGATTCTGATTTTATATTTACATGCGTAGGCAATGACAATGACTTAAAAGAAGTCACCCTTGGAGAAAAAGGAATTTTTAATACTATACAAAAAAAATCAATTTATATAGATAACACTACAGCTTCTGCAACGATAGCAAGAGAACTGCATGGTAAAGCTAAATCAAAAGGTTTTGGTTTTTTAGATGCGCCTGTTTCAGGTGGGCAAGCCGGAGCAGAAAATGGAGCTTTGACTGTTATGGTTGGTGGAGATAAAGAGGACTTTGATAAAGCAAAAGATATTATTAATTGTTATAGTAAAAAAGTTCAACTACTAGGATCTTCAGGCAGTGGTCAATTAGCAAAGATGGTTAATCAAATTTGTATAGCGGGACTAGTGCAAGGACTTTCTGAAGGAATAAATTTTGGAATTAATGCAGGATTAAAAATGGAAGATGTAATCAACGTAATTTCAAAGGGAGCCGCACAATCTTGGCAAATGGAAAATAGATACAAAACTATGATAGATGATAAATTTGAGTTTGGTTTTGCTGTAGATTGGATGAGAAAGGATCTAAAGATTGCATTAGACGAAGCTAAAAAAAATAACTCTCTTTTACCAGTTACAAAAATTGTAGATGGTTTTTATGAAGATGTTCAAAAAATGGGTGGTAGTAGATGGGACACATCTAGCTTAATTAGAAGGCTGAGAAAAAAATAGTATTTTGTGCAAAATAGTAAACCTGATTATTATAATAATTTAGATAAAACTTATATTAAGATTTGGGATCTTTTAGAGGTTGGTTTAGCTAAAAGAGATGCTCCATTTCATATACCTATATTTATTTCAGGAAATGATAGTAATTTTGAAGGAAGGATAATTGTTCTAAGAGGACTAGACAAAGAAAATAAAACTTTATCTTTCCATAGTGATATTAGATCAAATAAAATTAAATTTTTAAAAAGTAATCCAAAAGGGTCTTTTCTATTTTACGATAAAGAAGAAAAAGTACAGCTGAGAATTTCATGCAATATTAAAATTCACTACCAAAATGATAAAACAAAAAAATCCTGGAAAAAAACTTCTCATATGAGTAGACAATGTTATTTAGGAGAAGTAGCTCCTGGCCTAGATTCTTCTAAACCATCATCTGGCCTCTCTGATGAAGTGGATAATTCTAAATATACAATTGAAGAGAGCGAAGTTGGTTATAAAAATTTCTGTATAATTGAAGCTTTTATCTTATCTGTAGAATGGTTATATTTAGCAGCAAAAGGACATAGGAGAGCAAAATTTTTTTTAAAAAATAATCATGTTGATAAAAAATGGTTAATTCCCTAAAAGATAAATATGTCTCTTACTGAAACACCTATTTGTAATTTTGGAGAAAAAGCAAAAGATTTCTTTCTTCTATCTATTAATAATAAAAAGGTATCGTTGAATGACATAGTTGGGGAAAATGGAACGCTTGTTATGTTTATTTGTAACCATTGCCCCTATGTAAAAGCTATAATTAAAGATTTAGCAGTGGATATTAAATATTTAGAAAATTTAGGTATTAAATCTGTAGGAATAATGTCCAATGATGTTGTGAACTACCCTGAAGATTCTTTTGATAATATGATTTCTTTTTCTAAAGAAAATAATTTTACATTTCCCTATCTAATAGATCCAACTCAACAAATTGCAAAAAATTATGGTGCTGTTTGTACACCTGATTTTTTTGGATACAATAATGAATCTAAATTACAATATAGAGGTAGATTTAGAGGTCTTAAAAATCTTAAACCTATTATAGAAGGTGATAGTGATTTAAAAGAAGCTATGAAACTAATAGCTAAATCAGGAAAAGGTCCTAAACAACAAATTCCAAGTATGGGATGTAATATTAAATGGTTTAAATAATGTTTTTAATAGTGACAAGAAATTTTCCCCCAGATGTTGGTGGTATACAAATGCTGATGGGAAATCTATCCAAAAGCTTATTAAACCATGGTCCGGTTAAAGTTTTCGCATTTGAGCATGAGTATTCAAAAGCTTATGATTTAAATTCATCTATTAATATAGAGAGGATAAAAGGAATAAAACTTTTTAGGAAGTTTAGAAAAGCAAATTTAGTAAATAATTTTATTAATTCCAATAACAACATAAGAGGTTTATTTGCTGACCATTGGAAAAGTCTTGAATTAATAAAAAAAGAAAACCTGCAAAAAGTAAAAACTTTCTGTTTACTGCATTCAAAAGAGATCAATCACGAAGTTGGCTCTATATTAAATAAAAGATTAATTAAAAGTACTAATAATGCAGATTGTATTATTGCAAATTCCAATTTCACAAAAAATTTAGCCATAAAAGTAGGAATTAATTCATCTAAGATAAGTATAATTTTTCCTGGAATACCAAGACCAGATAAAATAGACAATATTAATAAAAATAAAGCAGAAAATATTTTTGAAGATTCTTTTCCAAAAATAATCACAGTTTCAAGACTAGAAAAAAGAAAAGGTCACGATAAAATTTTAATGTTAATAAAAAACCTTAAAGTTAAATATCCAAAAATTAAATATGTATCAATAGGGTCAGGTAAAGAAGAGAGTAATTTAAAAAAATTAGCTTCTGAATTAGAAATAAATAATAATGTTTTGTTTTTAAAAAATATAGATCATAATTCTAAAATAGCATTGATTTCTTCATCTAATCTACATTTAATGCCTTCAAGAATTGAAGGAAAATCAGTTGAAGGTTTTGGAATTTCTTTTGTAGAAGCTGCATCTTATGGGGTTGCTTCAATTGGAGGAAAAGATGGTGGAACTTCTGATGCTATATCTCATGAAAAGACTGGACTATTATGCGACGGAAGTGATTTAAATTCTATATACGACTCTGTCATTAAATTTTTTACAAATAATAAATATATTCAATATGGTAAAAACGCTAAGGTATTTTCAGAAAATTTTTATTGGGATAAAGTTATTAAAAGTTATTTAAAGTTAATTGATTGATTCTAGTTTTTCTTTTATTTCAGAATAAACTTCTTCTGCGCTAAGTAGGTTTAAATTTTTTACAGTAATAGTTTTAAATTTATCAGTTTCAATTGAAACTTTTTTGGCTGTTGTGTGGTGACCAAATAACGCAATTCCCTTTTTTCCAAGATGAGCAGCCATGTGTGCTGGGCCTGTATCGTTTGCAATAACATAGCTTGATTTTTTTATTAAACCAGCAAGTTCAAAAATATTTAATGAATTATTTTTATTTGTAATTATTGTTGAATTTATCTTTTTAGCATCTTCTAACTCGTCAGGACCAGGAGCTATTGCTATTTCCAAATTATCGTGATTGGATTTAATTATTTTAATTAGAAGATTATAATATGGCCATCTTTTATGGGGCAGTTCGGGAGAACAAAAAGGAAAAAATAAAATAAATTTTTTCCCAAAATACTGACTAACTATGTTATCTACATTACTTGCTGCCCACGAGAAATCAGGCTTCAACGTGTATTGTGTGTTTATACCCAAATTTTTTAGTTGAAACTCGAACCTTTTTAAAACAGGTTCTTTGTCAAAATTACTTTTCTTTTCATTTTTAGGCAATACACTTTTGCTACTGCACCATCTTATATTTTTTAATAAATATTTACTATAAAACAAAGTTCTTGAAGAATTTTGTAGATCTATAACTAAATTAAATTTAAACATACTCAACATTTTTTTTAGTTTAATAAGATAAAAAATATTCCATCTAGGAAGTCTTTTATCTATCAGCACTCCATCTAAATATTTACATTTACTTAGTAGCTCTACGTAGGGGTTAGTAGTTAATATAAAGATCTTTTTATCAACATAAGTTTCCCTAATATCTCTCAAGGCTCCACTAATTTGGGCTATATCGCCTAATGACCCATGTTTTATAATCAAAATATTTGACATTTGTTATTTAAATTTAGTACATCAATTTACCGCAAAATGATAAATAAATTTAAAAAAATACAATCAGAAGTATCTGCTGGTGAGCTTCTAGATAAGGTAAGTATTCTTGAAATCAAGCTAAAAAAAATTAAAGATAAGGATTCTTTAAAACAAGTAAAAAAAGAATACAAAATATTAAAGCAAATTGAAAATTCCTCTATTCCGAAAAGTATTAAAATTAAAAAACTATTTTTAGCTGTTAAAAAAATTAATATTAGATTGTGGAATATTGAAGATAAACTTCGTATTTATGAAAAAAATAAAAAATTTAATAAAAAATTTATAGAGCTTGCTCGGGGGGTTTATTTTAATAACGATAAAAGAGCTAAGATAAAATTAGAAATAAATAAGATTTTAGGTTCAAATATTAGAGAGATTAAACAATATGTTGATTATAAAATTTAATTATTTTTTTAAATTAATAGTTATATTTTTTTTCCAAAATTTTGATGACGTTGTGAATAATAAAAGTCATCAATAAGTAAATACTTCCAGCGACAATAAATACTTCTATGGGTTTAAAGGTGGTTGAAATTATGTGTTTCGCTACTCCTGTGAGATCAAGTAATGTAACTGTACTTGCTAACGATGTTCCTTTAAGCATTAATACCATTTCGTTTCCATAAGCTGGCAATGATTGTTTGATTGCTATTGGTAATTTGATCTTAAAAAAAGTATTTATTTTGTTTAAACCTAATCCTTTCGCTGCCTCTAAAACTCCCTTATTAATTGTTTCAAAAGCTGATCTAAAAATTTCAGACGAATAAGCTCCAGTATTCAATGTAAAGGCGAGTATAGCACATGAATAAGGTTCTTTTAATACAAGCCAAAGAAAAGATTCTCTAATCCACTCAACCTGTCCTAAACCAAAGTATATTATAAAAATTTGAACCAATAAGGGTGTGCCTCTAAAAACGTATGAATAATAATAAGAAAGGTAGTAAAGAATTTTACTTTTACTCGTTCTAAGTATTGCAAAAAATACCCCGACAAATATTCCAAAAAATAAAGATAATAATGTTAATTCAACTGTTAGCAGTGTGGCATTAAGTAATCTTGGAAAGCTTTCTATCATTAATTCCATTTAAAACCCCCTGCTGTAATTTTTTTCTAATTTATTAAATAGTTTGAGACTTAAAAATGTTAAGAGTAGATATAAAACTGCAGCAAATGAGTAGAAAAATAGAGGATCCCTTGTTGATCCAGCAGCAATATATGATTGTCTCATTATCTCAACAAGTCCTGTAACTGAAATTAGAGAAGTATCCTTTAAAGTTATTTGCCAAACATTACTTATATTAGGCAAAGCTAGTCTAAGCATTTGTGGTATTATTATTTTGTAATAATAAATTTTTTTTCTTAAACCTAAAACTTTAGATGCTTCAAACTGACCTTCACTTATTGATTGTATAGCTCCTCTAAATACTTCAGTAGAATAAGCTCCTGAAATTATTCCAATAGATATTGCTCCAGTTAAAAAAGCGTTAACTTCAATATACCCATCATAGCCAAAAATTTTTGCTACATACATGACGGCACCACTGCCTCCAAAAAAAAGTAGATAGATAACTAAAAGTTCAGGAACACCCCTGAACACTGTTGTATAAAAATTTCCTACAAAGTTTAATATTTTGCTTTTAGATAACTTAAATGTTGCAAAAATTGCAGCAAGAAAGAATCCTATAAATATTGCTGTAACCGCAACAGCTATTGTCATTAGTGTTGCAAAGAAAAGTTCGTCACCCCAACCTGTATTACCGAAATATAAAAATTCCATATGTTTTAAGGCAGCAAATTTTTATATTTACCGCCTTAAAAATTAAATTATTACATAGAAGCGTCGAAACCAAAGTGTTTAATCGCTAACTTAGAAATTATTCCCTTTTTAGACGCTGTTTTGATAGCTCTATTAAAGTCTTTAAGAAGTTTTGTGTCATCTTTTCTTATTCCAACTCCAACACCATTACCAAAAGCTCCACCAGCAAATGTAGGCCCTACTAGAACAACAGGTTTACCAGATTTTTCTGCATAATCAGTAAAAGCAACTGCAGCTGCAAGAGCTACATCTATTCTACCAGCTACTAAATCTAGATTTACTTCATCTTGTGTTTTGTATGTTCTGATATTAATTTTTCCTACATCACCAGACTCTAAAAAGTTTTGATGAATTGTTGCTGTTTGAACACCAACAGTTTTTCCAGCAAGTGCAGCAGTTAAAGTTTTTAAAACTTTACTGTTTCCTTTTGAAAGATTTATGCTTTCTGGAGTATCCATTCCTTCAAGACTTGAACCTTTCATTACACCTAGAGAAGCCACTTCATCAGCGTATCCTCTTGAAAAATTAATAGTTTTTAATCTTTCATCTGTAATAGACATTCCGGCCATGATTGCATCAAATTTTCTCATGATCAATCCTGGTATCATTCCATCCCAATCTTGCTCAACTATAGTGCAGTCGTGTTTCATAATTGCACAAAGTTCTTTGGCAAGTTCAACTTCAAATCCAATTAGGTTACCTGAAGCATCCTTTGAATTCCATGGTGGGTACGCACCTTCTGTTCCTATTCTAATGCTGTCTGACTGAGCGTTTGAAAACATAATCATCAATGCAGCTATAGAAGATAGAAATAATTTAAATATATTTTTCATTTTTCCTCCTGTTAAAAAAATGAATTCTAGAATCAAAAGAAAGATTTTTCCAGAAAAAAAGAATACGTGAAATAGTTGAATTATTTTAATTATTCATCATAGATGAGGCAAAATTCCATCTACAGTCAAAGCTTTGGATGTGAACTTCATCCAATTTGACATTTCCAAAATTTTTAGAGAGAACTTTTAGCCAGTTATCTACTTGTTTTGGTTTTTTATCTTTTGATCCTACCTGGGCAGTAATAACTCCACCGGGTTTTAAAATTCTTTTCAAACCATTCATGTTTTTTGCAGCAAGATCAATACAATATTGGTCATCATTTAAATCTACGAATATTTTATCATACTTAGAATCTTCAGCAGATTTTATACTTTCAAAAGCATCACCCCAATAACATTTAATACTATTACTTTCTTTAACTCTGCTTGAAATTTTTGGCAAATATTTATAACAAGCTGTAACAACCTCTGGATCTAGTTCATACCAATCAATCAAATTAAATCCTTTTGATATACACTCTCTAGCAACACCTGCGTCTCCACCCCCGATAATGGCTGCTGTAGAATTTGCACTATTTAAGTTAAGAGCAGAACTTACAAATTGTCCACTATATTTCTTTTCATCTTTTTCAGATACCTGAAGCTCACTGTCAATAAATAACGCATTTCCAAATTCTTCTAGTTTTAAAATTTCAATATGTTGTCCTACTTTTGATACAAAATTTTCTAAAACATCATTTACTACATAATATTTTTTTTGGCCTGGAGTACTATAAATATCATCATATAAACTAACTGTACTTCTATCAAAACTCTTAACCACAACTCTTTCATGTTTGATTTCTTTTTTAAGAATATCCAATGCAATTTTTGGAGATACTTTTGCGCAGGTAAAAAAATCAAAACTTATTATTCCTTTCTCTGGAAAAGTATGGAAACTCATATGACTCTCAGCTAGTAAAGCTACTAAAGTAAAACCTTGAGGTTTAAATGCATGATCAGAAACATTGAGAATTTCAACTTTTGCCTTTTTAGCAATTTTGTAAATAATTTTGTTATAAAATTTAGGTGAATAATCTTGCTTAACTCCTAAAAAATCTAATGTTATGTGTTCACCAACTTTTTTCATATAATACCCTTATATTTTTTATACTTGTTATTTTTTATATGACAACTAAAAAATAGGCTGTTAATAAGTGCTAGGAGTTTAAATTTTGAAAAATAATTGGTCTTCAGTTGCTGCAAGAAAATATATCAACAGGTATAAAAATATCGGTATTTCAAAAGATCTAGCTTTGAGAGTCTATACAACCAGACTTTTAGGAAGAAATAACGAGTTAGTTCTTCACGGGGGTGGTAACACGTCAGTAAAAACATCTATTAATGACATTGATGGTAAAAGATATGATGTGTTGTGTGTTAAAGGCAGTGGTTGGGATATGGGTGAAATTGAACCTGAAGGTTTACCAGCTGTTAAATTAAATCCACTACTAAGCCTTAAAAATAAAAAATATCTATCTGATGAAGATATGGTGAGCTTTCAAAAGAGAAATCTTATTAATATTAAATCACCAAACCCATCTGTTGAAACATTTTTACATGCTTTTTTGCCATTTAAATTTGTAGACCACACACATGCAGATGCAATTCTAAATGTTACTAACAGACCAGAAGGATTTAAACTTTGCAATAAAATCTTTGGAGATAAAGTCGCCTTAGTCCCTTATGTGATGCCAGGTTTTATGTTAGCAAAAAAAGTTTATGAAATTTATGCAAAAAACCCAAAAATAAATTGCCTTATATTAATGAACCACGGAATATTTACTTTTGCGAATGATGCTAAGGAAGCCTACAGTTTGATGATAAAATATGTATCTCAAGCAGAACGTGCAGTTAAAAAACTAAAAGTTAAAAAAATAAAACAAATAAAGAAATTCTCCACAAAATTTGAACCTCATGAAATAGCTCCTATAATAAGGGGTCTATTATCAGACAATCATCCAGAGCGAAAATTTATAGTTAATTATAAATCAAACAATCACTTAAAATATTTTGTAAACGGAAAGAATGTACGAACTTACTCTACAAAAGGTACCGCGACACCAGATCATGTAATTAGAGTAAAACCTTTTCCTTTAATAATAACACCAAAGAAAAATTCAACTTTAAATGATTTTAAAAATATAGCTCAAAAAGCTATGACGCAATATAGAAAAAAATATATTAGTTATTTCAATAAAAATAAGAAAAAAGTTAAAGGTAAAAAAGTGATGCTAGATACTTCTCCTAGAGTTGTATTAGTTCAAAATGTAGGTGTATTTACTGTTGGTAAAGATTTGAATGCAGCAAAAATTGCTGGAGATTTGACCGAAACAAACGCAAAAGTTATTTCGTCTATAGAAGAAACTTCTAAGTTCAAATTTATACCAGAAAAAGATCTTTTCGAAGTTGAATATTGGTCTCTAGAACAAGCTAAGATAAATAAACAAAAAAAACTCCTGGAGGGTAATGTTGTTGTTGTTTCGGGTGCTACCGGAACTATTGGTTTTGAGACTTATAAAATGTTTAAAGGTTATGGTGCTGAAGTTGTTTTGCTAGATAATAACTTAGAAAGACTAAATAATTTAAAAAATAAAATTAATGATCTCTGTATTCATTGTGATGTAACAAATAAAAAAAGTGTTAAAAATTCTTTTAAACAAATCTGTGAAAAATTTGGTGGTATTGATATTTTAATTTCAAACGCTGGGACGGCTCCTGGAGGTGCGATAGGCGAAGTAAGTGATAAACATTTAAGAAAGAGTTTTGAAATTAATTTCTTTTCTCACCAAAACTGTGCTTCTGAGGCTGTTAAAATAATGAAACAACAGAATATCAATGGTTGTTTGCTTTTTAATATTTCAAAACAAGCTGTGAATCCTGGGAAAAACTTTGGTCCTTATGGTTTACCTAAGTCTGCTTTATTAAGTTTATGTAAACAATATGCTGTTGATTACGGATCTTACGGAATTAGATCTAACGGTGTTAATGCAGATAGAATTAGAAGTGGTCTAATGACAGATAAAATGATTAAGACTAGAGCGAAGGCTAGATCTGTCTCTGAAGATAATTATATGCGTGGAAACCTTTTGTTAGATGAAGTGAAGGCAGAAGATGTTGCTAAAGCCTTCTTTCATTTAGCTACTTCTAAAAAAACTACTGGTGCGGTTCTTACAGTTGACGGTGGTAATATAGCAGCTTCTTTAAGATAAATTATTTTTCAAAATATACTTTCTAAATAATTAATAAAATAATTTTTTTTATCTATAAATTTTGTAAAACAGGATGATTGTGGAATATCATGCCCGTTATTAGATTCCATTTTTTTATTTACATCAGCCCAATTGCAAGATGTGGGTTTTAACTCACTATAATCAATTAATTGTAAATCCTTAAAATTTTTAAAAAAAGATAGCGTATCAGGATCTTCAAACACATCTTTATTATGAGCAAAAAGAATAGCATTCAAAGAATTAGATTGATTAAGTATATTAACCTGAAGTTTTCTAAAAGCTCCCCACTCAGGGTATTTTTTTTGCCATTCTTTTTTTGGTCCAGCAAAAGCAGGATTTATAGCAATTACACCTTTTATTTTATCTGGAAATCTTGATTTAAGGTTTAAAGAAGCCCAGCCACCAGCAGACCATCCTGCAAGAACAATATTTTCAAAACCTAATTTTTTAAGTTTTTCTACTTCATTTATAATTATATTTTGTCTTTTTAAATTTTTAAACTCATCTACTAGTTTAATTTTTCCCTTTGATTTAAATTGTTTTCGGTATTTTTTTTGATTTTCTACAGTCATTCCTCGAACTCCTGAGCATAGACGATATATTTTAACTTCTAATCCTTTTATTTTTTCATTATGTAATTTTAAAATGGCAGGAACTACAGCGCCATCCCATATGTAACCAGATTTAGGTTTGGCCTTACAAGAATCTAATTTTGTATCTTGCCCACTTCCATGATTATAAATTATTAAAATTGAATTTTTTTTATTTAAAATTTGTTCTACAGAATAAGGTTTGCCTTTATTATCTATAAAGGTATTATTTTTAGATAATTTTTCTAATCCCTTATATTCAATAGAGTTTGCATATGAGGTTTGTGTAATTGTTAAAAAAAAAATTATTAATAATAATTTTTTCATTTAAATAATCCTTTCAATCCTTTTTCTGATGCTTCGCAAATACCTTTTTCAGTAATTAGCCCGGTTACATACTTAGCAGGTGTTACATCAAAAGCTAGATTCTTTGCTTTGCTATTCTGTGGATAAATTAATATTTTTTGAAGTTTCTTATCTTTATCCAATCCTTCAATATGTGTTAATTCTTCTGAATTTCTCTCTTCAATTGGAATATCTTTAAAATCTTTTATATCCCAATCTATTGTTGAGCTTGGTAAAGCAACATAAAAAGGAACATTATTATCATGAGCAGCTAAAGCTTTTAAGTAAGTTCCAATTTTATTGCAAACATCTCCAGTCGATAAGGTTCTATCAGTTCCAACTATACACATATCAACCTCTCCTCTTTGCATTAATATTCCTCCTGTATTATCTGCAATAATTGTATTGGGAACTTCTTCTTCATTTAATTCGTAAGAAGTTAAATTTGCACCTTGGTTTCTTGGTCTTGTTTCATCAACCCATACATGAACCGGAATTCCTTTTTTATGTGCATGATAAATCGGGGAAGTTGCTGTACCCCAATTAATTGTTGCAAGCCAACCTGCATTGCAATGGGTTAAAATGTTTACTGTATCTTTCTTTTTATTATAAATTTCTTCTATAATTTTTAATCCATTTAATCCAATGCTTTCAGAAAATTTAACATCTTCATCACAAATTTCCTTAGCTTCATCTAATGCCACTTTTAATAACTCGTTATTATTAACTCCTGATAATTTGTTCATCATTCGATCTACAGCCCATTTTAAATTAATAGCTGTGGGCCTAGATTTAATTAAATCTTGTGAGCTTTGTTTAATAAAATTAGGATCATTTTTCTCCATAATAGCTAAAACAATTCCATAGGCTGCCGTCCCACCTATTAATGGGGCTCCCCTAACCTCCATAATTTTAATTGCATTAATTGCGTCTTTTATTGTTTTGAGATCTTTAATTATAAATTGATGTGGAAGTTTTGTTTGGTCAATAATTTTAACTGTTTGACTTTTCTCATCAAACCAAATTGTACGATATTCTTTTCCTTCTACTTTCATTTATTGAGTATTCTGCCCGCTATTGTTTTTAATTTATCTTTAGTTTTTTGAATTCTTTTTTCAGGAGCTGTTATTATCGCTACATCTAAACAATTATTTGTTGGGTCTTTAGGATCTATGTGATTTTCAAAATTTTCAATAATATTTTTAACCATATTTTTAGCTTTAGCGGCATTGCCTAATAAAACTTTAATAACAGTTTGAACGTCAACATTTTCATGATCTGCGTGCCAACAATCATAATCAGTCACCATAGAGACAGATGCATATCTAATTTCAGCTTCTCTTGCTAATTTTGCTTCAGGCATATTTGTCATTCCAATAACATCTGCTTTCCATGATCTATACAAATTGGATTCTGCTAATGTGGAAAATTGAGGACCTTCCATAACTACGTAAGTTCCGCCCCTTTGATAATCTATTTTTTCTTTCTTTATTGCTTCCTCACAAGCATTCATTAATCCATTTGATGTTGGGTGGGCCATAGATACATGAGCAACAATATCTTCATCAAAAAAGGTTTTTTTTCTATCAAAAGTTCTATCTATAAATTGATCAATTATTACAAATTTTCCTGGTGGCAAATCTTCTTTTAGCGATCCTACAGCAGATACTGAAACAATATCAGTAACTCCTAGTTGCTTTAAAGCATCAATGTTAGCTCTGAAATTAATATTAGAAGGTGAAATTTTATGTCCTCGTGCATGACGTGGTAAAAAGCAAACTTCATTTTCTTTATATTTAAAAGTTAATATTTCATCAGAAGGTTTTCCCCACGGAGTTGATAAAGATTTCCAGGTTGGTTCTTCCGATCCTTCTATATCATAAAGGCCGCTCCCTCCTATAATTGCCAGTTTGTTTTTTGTCATAAATTATTATAATTAGTATGTTCTTTTTTATTAATTTTGAAGCTAAAAAATGGACTTAAAAAAATACATACGCTCAATTCAAGATTACCCTAAAAAAGGGGTCCTGTTTAGAGACATAACCACATTAATAAAAGATAAAGGTGCTTTTAAAGAATGTATAGATCAAATGTCTAAAATAGTAGATACGCTAAATTGTGATAAAATAGCAGGAATTGAATCTCGTGGTTTTATATTTTCTTCTCCTCTTTCTTATAATCTATCAAAACCAAATATTTTAATGAGAAAAAAAAACAAGCTGCCTGCTGAAAAATATTCAGTAGATTTTGAACTGGAGTATGGAAAAGCTACCTTGGAAATTCATAAAGACTCGATATCAACTGGTGAAAAAGTAATTATAGTCGATGATTTAATAGCTACCGGTGGAACAGCAGAAGCGGCAGCTAAGCTGGTTGAAAAATCTGGTGGAAAAGTTTTGGGTTTTGTATTCGCTATTAATTTATTTGATTTGGGTGGAAAAAAATCACTTGAACAAAAAGGGTATAAAACTTTTTCTTTAATGGATTTTCCTGGTCATTAAAGTTCCTTTTTAGTCCAAACTTCTGGTGTAAGTTCGTTGTTAATCTCTATATTTATATAATATTCGAAAGGTTTGCTCCCTCTTTTTTTTATATATTCGTAGGTTTTTGTAATCCCGCTTTTTAAATCTACTGTTGTTTTATAGTTTAGTAATTTTCTTGCCTTATCTGCAGAACATGTTGCATGCTTAACTTCCCTGGGTCTATCTTTTTTATGTATAGGCTTTAAATTACTACCTGTAATATTTGAACATATTTCAGAAACTTCATTAATTGTAACAAATTCTTCATCTGGACCAATATTTATAACCTGCTTATGTAAATTTTTTTGATCTAGCATTGGTAATAAACAACTAATACAATCATCGATATAAGAAAAACATCTCTTTTGGTTTCCATCACCATAAATCAAAGGTGCTTTTTTTTGCATCATCCTATTTAGCATTATTGAAACAACATTTCTAAAAGGGTCATCATATTTCTGTCTAGGTCCTATTATATTATGTGGAACAGCTATTACCCATTCAATATTATTTAAGTCACAAAGATTTATTAAAACACTTTCAGCAGCAACTTTGGAAATAGCATATGGATCAATCGGTTTAGGAATCATGTCTTCTGTAAATGGTGTTTGTTGATCTCCATATCGCGCCATAGAAGAACAAAATATTATTCTTTTTACTTTATTAACAACAGCAGAAGTAAAAACAGATACTGAAGCCATATAATTATTTTTTGTAATTTCAACAGGGGAAAAAACTGATAAGCCTTCATGAGCAGTAGCAGCGCAATGATAGACGACATCAACATCTTTCATTATTTTATTCATTTTATTTAAATCACAACAATCCAAATTATGAAAATCAATATTTTTAGGTATATTATCTTTATATCCACCAAGCATATTATCTACGCCTACTACTTCATATTTTAGTTCAGATAATTTTTCAGCTAAATGTGAACCTAAAAAACCAGCCACTCCCGTAACTAAAATTTTTTTAATAGATTTTGTCATTTGAAGTTTTGTATATTTTTAATTGCTATAAATCAATAATTAAACTTTTGGACGATACCAAGAATCTTTTCCTATTATTGCATTAAATATGCCAGAAAGCCTTTGGCAATATATTTTTTTTTTATTATTGTTCAATAATAAGAAGTAAATTAAAATTTTTGTTATGGCTGACAACATTTTTGGAAAAATTATTAAAAAAGAAAGCAAAAAACCTTTATACTTTTTATTATAATAAAAAGTTGACCACATCCAATGCCAATTTCTTGAAAGTTCCATCTCATAATTTATAGAATTATCATGAGATTGACCTCCTTGATGAAAAATGGGAATATTTGAATCCCAATAAATTTTTTTATTGTTACTAATTATTCTTTTGCATAAATCGATTTCCTCAAGATAAATGAAAAATTTTTCATCAAAAAAACCTATGTTTTTAAATTCATATAAGTTTAAAAACATAGCAAACCCCTTTACATTTTCTGCTTTATGAATTTTAGGTTGTTTAGAATAATTAGTTTTAGTTTTAGTTTCTGCGTATATAACATTTGGACCTATAATAGCAAAATCAGGATATTGTTGAGCTGAAAGTGAAAAAGCTTCAAGAGTCTCAGGATATAATTCAGTATCAGGATTAATTATTAAAGCATATTTAGTTTTGATTTCTTTGATTCCAATATTGTTAGCTCTTCCATATCCTAGGTTTTCTCCTGTCAGTATGCATTTAACATTCGGGAATTCTTCCTCAATATCTCTCTTAAAATCAAGATCATTAGAATTTTCAACATTAATTACATGGCAATTTTTGTCAATTGAATTTAAGCATTTCTTAATTTTTGTTTTGCTTCTAAATGATGCTATTACTATGGTTATATCTTTAATTGACATTATTTAAACATTATTAATTTTATAATCTTAATATCTTAACACTTAAATTTATTAGATAGGACCTTTTTTTTAAATTAGAATATGAAAAAATTTATTGTGACAGGTGGATCTGGTTTTATAGGAAGCAACTTAGTGAAATACTTACTAAAGAAAAAATGCTTTGTCATAAATATAGACAAATTAAGCTATTCAGCAAATCCATACAATTTGAAAAAGTTAGCTAAAGATAAAAATTATAAGTTTTACAAATGTGACATAAATAATAAAGATAAAATAATACATATATTAAAAAAATACAAACCTGATGGAGTTTTTAATCTAGCTGCAGAAACGCATGTAGATAGATCTATAGAAAATCCAAAAAATTTTATTAGTAGTAATATTTTGGGAGTTTTTAATCTTCTTGAAGCTTTAAAAAAATATATTAAAACAAGTTCTAAGAAAATTAAATTAATTCATATTTCTACTGATGAAGTTTATGGTGATATTAAAAAAGGAACAAGATCGGTAGAAGAATCCTCCTACATTCCTAGCTCTCCCTATTCAGCTTCTAAAGCTAGCGCAGATCACTTGGTAAGAGCTTATATGAGAACTTATAAATTACCTGCAGTTATATCTAACTGCTGTAATAATTATGGCCCAAATCAATTTCCTGAAAAATTAATACCAAAATTGATTTACAATATATTAAATAATCAACCTCTACCGATATATGGTTTAGGTAAAAATTCAAGGGAATGGATACATGTGTTTGATCATTGTGAAGCATTATTAAAGTTATTTAATAAAGGTAAAATAGGTGAAAGTTATAATGTTGGTTCAAATCAAAATTTAACAAATATTAATATTACAAAAAAAATATTATTTATTGCAAAAAAAAAATCTATTAAAATTGGCAAAAATACAAAAATTAAATTTGTAAAAGATAGGCCAGGACATGACTTTAGATACGCACTCAATAATAGTAAAATTTTAAAAACTGTTAAATGGAAAGCTAGAATATCTTTAGAGGAAGGATTGTCACAAACTTTTGATTGGTATACTAAAAATAAAGTTTTTTTTAAAAGTGTTTCAAAAAAACTTTACACTGGAAGATTAGGATTAAAAATATGATTAAAAAAGGTATTATCTTAGCAGGTGGGTTAGGAACACGGATGAGTCCTGTTACGAAAGCTGTAAATAAGCAATTGTTGCCGATTTACGATAAACCTTTAATTTATTACCCATTATCTGTTTTAATGCTAGCGGGGATAAGAGATATATTAATTATAGTAAACAAAGGTCAACTAAACCAATTTAAAAAAGTTTTACCAAATGGAAATAACTTAGGTATTAAGATTTCTTTTGCTGAACAAAATTATCCCAAGGGTTTGCCTGATGCATTTAATATTGGAAAAAGTTTTATTGGCAATGATAACGTAGCTTTAATTTTAGGGGATAATTTTTTTTATGGACAAAGTTTAACTGAACAATTAAAGAAATGTGTTAAACTTAAATCAGGCGCAACTGTAATATTGCATCCAGTAAATAATCCTTCATCTTATGGTGTAGCTTGCATAAATAAAAAAAATAAAATAATTAAAATTATTGAAAAACCTAAAAAAAATATTTCTAATCTTGCTATTACAGGTTTATATTTTTTTGATAATAAAGTTGTTAATTATTTTGAAACATTAAAACCTTCAAAAAGAAATGAACTTGAAATTGTTGATTTGCTAAATATTTATAAAAGAAATAAATCTCTATCATGTAAATTTTTGGGACGTGGAGGAGCTTGGCTTGATGCTGGGTCAATAAAAGATTTCTATGAAACCTCAGCCTTTGTTGCGGCATTAGAAAATAGACAGGGTCTTAAAATTGCTTGCTTAGAAGAGATAGCATTTAATAATAAATGGATTAAAAAAAAAGAAGTTTTGAATGCTGTTAAATTTTATGGAAAATGTGATTATTCACGATACTTATTAAATTTTATAAAGAAAAATAATTCTTAAAACTTATTTAAATCATTACGCACATCGTAAAAAATCATGGAAATTTCCTTATATTTTGTATTTTTTTGAAACCAGTAGGACATGAATCTTTCAGCAAGAAAACCGTATATTCTGATTTTTCCAAATCCTTTTAAATTTTCAAACCCAAATAATTTTTCACACTTTTCAAGCCAAGGAAATAAATCTTCATAATAATTTTTTAATACAGACCTAGACTTGCAGATAAACATATTTTGTGGATTAAAAGAAACATTTTTATTAACAAATTTTCTAAAATCTTCTTTATTGTTTGCATCAAGAAAATCTATTGCTTTGTTAAGATTGTTGTATCCATGCATCAGGTCGAAATGAAATTTTAAATTTCTTTTATCTTTATTAAAAAGTACTATTGGTTTTTTTAACACAATAGATAAACCTTTTTTTAAAAACTTCATTGGTTTCCATTGATTTATATACATTGGTTTTATAAGAATTGAATCGTATTTATTAAAACTATTTGGTATTTCCTTTAATACTTTATCTTTTAATGTTTTAAAATTTATTTTTTCTTGTTTAGTTTCGTCTAGAGACCAGAACTTTCTATACTGGCAAAAACCAATCCAACCATCATTAAGTTTTTCTAAATGATTTTTCCATAACCAATAATGAAAAGTATATTCACCGTAGTTTTTATTTTTTTTTGAAATATTAATACCATTTTTGTCAGTAAACCAATGATGGTTAAAATTTTTCTCTCCTAGTCCCACAGGATTATAACCCAAGCTTTTTATAAAGTCATAATGATTAGGTTCTAGTGTTATACAAAACATTTCTAAATTTTTCATTTTAACTTTCTATTATTTTGGCTAGTTGGTTAATTTCTATTTTAATACTTCCTTGCTGGTTAGGATATTCAAATTTTTTTATCTCACTAGAATCAACTGATATAGAATAATAAATTAGTTTATTTATTTGAGATAAATTTTTTATTGGATCACCTGAGGTAATACTTTTCATTTCTATAACTTTAGTGCCTGGTTTGCAAAATGATAAATTGGCAAAACCACCACCATGTAAACCAACAATAAATTCAGCATTATTAAATAGTTTAACCTGTTCCATAAATTCTAAGTCATGAAGTTTCACTGATACAAAATTTTTGCTAACTAAATACTTTTTTACTTCATCTTCATTTTCTATTAATCTTTGAGGCGAATCTGTTGAGTTTTGTAGACTTCTATCAATATAAATCCTAGACATATTTTTATTTTTCTTGAAATTTTTTTTTTTAATAAATTGATCCTTTAACCATTGTGAGATCCAAACTGGCATTCTCATGATATCTTTACTTGCGTTTCCACTAATAACAACCGGGTGATCAGTTGTTAATAATTTTGTTGCTTTTATATGTCTATAAATTCTACTTGAAAGTCTCTTATGCTTAGGAATGCTCAAACAATCCAAAGTCTCTTTTTGAAACCTTTTTATATCATCAGGAATTAGAAAAAAATTAATGTCTTTCAAATCAATCATTTGGTTACATAAATACAATCTTGGCAAAACATCAAATAGCCAATGCCAATAATTATTATTACCTCCACCTCCGGTTAATAGGGATAAAACAGAACCATTTAATGTTTTTAATTTTCTTGGGGTCCCTTTTTTAAAAACAATATTATTTTTTACATTAGAATTATATATCTCAGAATTTTTTGTATATCTGAATTGAAAAGAAGGTTTATCAATTATATTATTATCAATTAATACTGCTGTATCATGCACTCTATCTGTATAAAGTCGACCTCCTTCAATACTATAAACATTATAGCTTAAACTATTATCAAAATTGATTTGTTTAACTATAATTCGACTGTCAGCATTATGGTTTATAGAATTTTCAATTTTTCCATATATTTTAAAAAATAAACCATATGAAATAAATTTAAATATTTTTTGTAAATTTTTTTTAATCATTATAATACCAAAATGGTAGCGGGAAGTGGAATCGAACCACTGACCTCAGGCTTATGAGTCCTGCGCTCTAACCAACTGAGCTACCCCGCCATATGGAAATAAGATTATACATAATACTTTTTATTTTTGAAGCAATCAATAATTTAACTTAACAACACTAGTGCGAGTAACTGTTAATTTAATTACTTTTAATCTTTATTATTTAATTTTATAAGCTTGCTCTATATAATTGTTTGGGCAAATACTTCTTTTGCAAAAAATTTGCTTCCAATTAGATCTAATAAAGTAATCTTCCCTGCTATTAGCATTAAGATAATTGTTAAAACAATGAGGTACGTAAGTTTCATCCCAAACTTTATAATATAAATATTTTGATTTTAAATTAAATAAATCCATGTATCTCTTAATAATCTTTTTTTCCATTTCATGTAGGCAGTCAATAGCTAAAGTAATATCAAAAAAATTATTATTAAAATATTTTATTTGGTGAGGAAAAATAAACAAAATATCATTTTCATCAATAAGTTTACTTAGTTTTTCATTTGAATTTGCATTTATGCAGATTTTGACATTAAGATTTTTAAAAGTACTTTTTACTCTCATATAATTTACATAAAGAGCTGGCGGCAAATCTGCAATTACATACTTATTAATACGGTTATCTAATTTTATTATTGTTTCGGTTGTTCTTCCGCTCCCAGCACCTATTTCTAAATAGTTTAATTTTACATTTTGATCTTCAATAATTTTTTTAATTTCATTACACTCAATAAGAGAGTGTAATTTATCTTGAACTAAACGTAAGTTATCAACTTTTAAAATTGGTGCACTTTCGAACATAAAATTATTTGACTCTAAAGTTTTTAGATCATCTGAATAGTTATTCTTTTTTAAATATTGATAAAGTAAATAGGTAATCAAATTATAATTTATAGATTGAGTGATATTAAAACCCTCGTGTTTAAAAATAAGATCATTAATATTAAGATTTTCAATTTTATTTTCCTTTAAAAAATCAAATAATCCTTTAATAAAAGCATCATCAATAGTCTTAAAAGCGAAGTAGTGACTTGAAATCGTAGTATGAAATTTTTCAACTCCCAAATCATTAATCTGACGAAGAGCATGGATACTTAATTTATTCCAATATTTAGAAGAAAATTTCAAACTTTCACTAGCTAAATACTTGTCTACGATTTCTTTAAGTTCATTATCAATTTTATTGATTTTTAAATTAGACCAAAATTTTGATAAATTAAAGCTTTTAAGATAAGCGTCTTTTAGTTTAGATAAAAAACTCTTTCTTCTATACCATGTGATCATATATTTTGTATTGAGTTTTTGTACTTCTTATTGAAGTAAAATACAAACTTAATTTAGATTTAAGTAAAATTAATATTGTGTGTTAACTATTTTTTAACTAAATAAACACTAGCAAATTAAATATAAAATTTATAAAGTTGCGAAAAATGGTTAATATAATATTTGGATCTTCAGGATCACTAGGGTCATCGATCATACAAGTTCTTTTTAAGAATTATAAAAATAAAAAATTTTTATTATCTTCGAGGAACAAACCAAATTATTTTAAGAATAACTGGATCAAATTTGATTTAAATAAAAATTTTAAAACATTTAAATATAAAGATATTGAATGTTGTATTTTTCTAGCAAGTCCACGATATTTAAATAAAAATATGAATTTGAAAATTTTTAATCAAGAATTTTTGTGGGTACGAAAAGTAGTCAAAAATATAAACATTAAAAAACTAATTTACATTTCATCACCGACTATATACTTAAAAAAGCACTATGTTGGGGGTAATAAAATTAAGATTGAAAACTATTTGTTAAAAAATAAAAAAAAATTTGAAACACTGCAAATTTGGAGGCCTTATAATTTAGTGAATACGGATCAAAAGTCATATTCTGACCATTTTCATTGTCTTTTATATAAAATAATGTTTTTAGAAAAAAAAAGTAAATATGAATTTCTTGGAAGCAAATTAGATACAAGAGGATATTCTGAGATTAATCAATTTTCAAAAATACTATTAAAAAATGCTTTTACCAAGAAATCTTTTGTTAAAGATTATGGAAACCCAAATGGAGTATCTATAAATAAAATAATACAACTATATAATAAATACTTTTTACTTAAATTTAAAAAAGTGTTTATTCCAAGTTTTAAATCTAAGCAAAAAAATATAAATGTGATAAAAAAGAACTCAAAAAGTGCTATTTATTCAAAACAAAGTTCTTTATACGTACTTAGAAAATATCTATTAAATAATTTGTATGGGTAAAATTAATAATTGCGCAATTTGTCATAAAAAATTTTTAAAAGTAATTGATCTTGGGTTGCACCCTTGTGCAGACACTTTTTTAAATTCAAAAGATGAAGCAAAAGCACTACCAAGGTTTAGATTAAAAGTTGGTTATTGTGATTGTTTTCATTTTACTGCAATTAATAAGGTTTCAGGTTTTGAAAGATATCAAAAATTCAAATATTCATATACTGCTGATAATTCACCAGTTTCGCGACATCATTTTGATTCAATTGCAAAAAAATTATCCACTAAAAAAAAATTAAATAAAAATAGTTTTGTGGTAGAGGCTGGGAGTAATGATGGTACTTTTTTAAATACGATTAAAAATTTTTCCAAAGCTAAGGTTCTTGGAATAGATCCTTCAAAAAATGTTTCAATTTTAGCAAAGAAAAAAGGGGTAACAACTATTATTGATTTTTTTAGTCTAGGCTTAGCAAAAAAAATAGTTAAAAAATTTACTAAAGCAGATCTTTTTTATGGAGCCAATGTTTTTAATCACTCAGATAATATAACTGATTTTTTAAAAGCAGCTAAAGAAGTTATAAAATATGATGGATTAATTGTTTTAGAGGTTCCTGACCTCGAATCTCTAATAAAAAAAGCCGGTTTTGATACTATATATCACGAACATAGAAACTATTTTTCTGAAAACTCAATAAGAAAATTGTTTCACAAACATAAAATGGAAGTGCATAAAATTGAAAAAATTAATTATATGTCTGGGTCTTTAAGAGTTTACGCCAAAAATAATCAAAATAACTTTAAAAAAATTAAAACTAAAACTATTAGCTTAAATAAAGTAAATCAATTTGAAAAAAACATGATCCTCATAAGGAAAACAATTATCCAATTTATTTATAAAATGAAAAAAGAAAATAAGATAATTGCTGGCATAGGAGCGGCCACGAAGGGTAATACGCTTCTAAATTTTTGCAATTTATCGTCTGATCATATTGATTATATTTTAGATAAATCTAAGCTAAAAATTGGCAAGTATACACCTGGTAGTGCCATCAAAATAGTTGATGAAAAAAAGTATAAAAACTTTCAAGCACTAATTATTTTACCATGGAATATAAGCAGTTTTCTTATAAAAAAGTTTGTTAAGAAAAGCAAAAGACCTTACATCTCAGTACAAAATATAGTTAAGAAACTTAAAAAATAATATATTTCTAAACTGTGCTAAATTTTTTCAAGAGCATTAAAAAAATTTTCAAAATGATTCTGGTGATAAGAATCATAAGCATTAGATCCAACAGGAAAAACTATCGGAAAATCAGGAGAAGCTTCTAAAAGTCTTGGAACTTTTAACCCTTCAGCTATTATGTATTGAAATGACATATTGCCTATATAAAATTTACTTGCTTTAATTATCTCAGCCATTTCTAAGAAATCTTTACAATCATGAAATTCTAGGCTTTTTACTTCTTTTTTTAGTTCATGATATTCTTTTTCTAAACCAATACATAATAAATTTTCTTTATTTCTTAAAAATTCATAATTTATATAAGCGTTTCTATATCTCGGAGATCTGTGTATCACAATTTTATTTTTTATTGAATTATGGGGTTTGGTAGATAAAAAAGTATCATTAACATCAAGGTTAATGCCTGCAAGATGGGAGAACCATCTTGTTGAATAAAAACTAAGATTAATTGGTATCTCTCTAAATAAATCTAAATTTATATCAATTTTTTCTCCATCATAAATATTAACCGAGTCAAGAAAGCTTTGTTTTTTTAATAGAGGTAATATTAAATCTCCAGACCTTTTGCTAATGAAAAATTTTTTTAAAGAATTGTACTCGTCAGGCATTGGCTTGTTTATTTGAATATAGAGTTTACATTTATGATCTTTAGATAATTCTTTTATAGTAGCTAAAGAATAAACCAAATCCCCTAGTTGACCTGAGTGTAGAAATGTAAGTTCTTTTTTATGTTTAATATTTTTTTCTATTGTTAGAATTTGATTAAATATTTTAGAATTATAGTATTTTAATTTATTTTTTGTTCTTATTTCATTTTTTAACTCTTGATATTTGTTTTTGTTAAAAAGTTTATACCAGAATTTAAGGAAAAAATTATTTGACATTTTTAATATTTTATTTATTTATTATCTTATATATTATTTACCAATAAAGACGAATTCCCATTCTTGCAGCAACAAAAAGTACCAAAATTGCAGTAACTAAAGCCAAAACATGAGTTGAAAAAATTTTTAAATTTAAAAAATTGCCTATCTGCCCACCTATTAAAACTACTAGTAATAAGTGCCAATAATTTTGTATTTCTAAAAAAACAAAGTTTTTTGAAAGCTGACCAGCAATTCCAAAAATTGAATTAATTAAAATAAATAACGAAGCAGTAGTTACAATATGTTTTGGTTTATCAACCCTTAACAAAAATAAAATAGGGCTTAGAAATATGCCACCACCTATTCCAACCACACCTGAAACAAAACCAAGAGCTGCTCCAATTAATACTGAAATTATCAGAGGAATCTTTTTATAAGTTTGAGCTTTTTTTTCATAAGATCTAAAGTTAAATAATAACAAAATTCCTGAAATTAAAAGAACCACAAATAATAAATTTTCAAAAAAATATTTTCCTATTTCTAAAGATCCTCCTAAATAAGCTAAAGGTACAGATCCCATTAAGTATGGTAATAATAGTTTTAGATTTAAGTTTCCTGCTCTTATGTAATTGAAAGAACTTCCAGAAACTACAATAATATTACAAAATAAAGCGATTATTGGTAGTATAGTATATGGTACGCTCCAAATAAGAAGAAAAGCGAGATATGTGGACCCTCCACCAAAACCCACACTTGAGTACAATGCTGCTGTGACTAAAAATAATATTGATAGTAAAAACATAAATAATTATTCTATAATATATTATGCAAGTAAATATAGCATTATTAACTGTCACTGACACTAGAACATTTGAAAATGATAAATCTGGTAAAATTTTAGTAGAGAAAATTAAAGAGCAAAAACATAATTTAATTGAAAGAAAAATTGTAAAAGATGAAAAAGATGAAATTAAAAAGATTTTATTAGAATGGATAAAAAAGGATAATCTTGATGTAATTATTACGACAGGAGGGACGGGATTAACTGGGCGTGATATAACGCCTGAAGCTATTAAAGAAATTGCTGATAAAGAAATACCCGGTTTTGGTGAGCTGTTTAGAGAGTTAAGTTATAAAACTATTGGAACATCCGCTATGCAATCTAGAGCCTGCGCAGTATTATCAAATGGGAAATACATATTTGCTTTACCTGGGTCTTCTGGGGGCGTTACTGACGCATGGGACGGGATACTGAAATATCAACTTGATATTAATCATAAACCTTGTAATTTTGTTGAACTGTTTCCAAGGTTAAAAGAAAAATAGTTTATATGAAAATAAATGGTGTAAGAGCGATGTTAATTGTATCGCTAGTTATAATTTTATTATACATTTTAGGCTTGTTTCTACCTATAATTAAAAATACCAAAAATTCTAAAAATTATAACAATGATTTAATTAGATATACAAAATTACTAATTTAATAAACTAGTAATTACTTTTGATATTTTTCTTTCCATTCAGAATAAGGCATTCCGTATACATGCTCTCTTGCAATTGTATCTGAAACATTAATTCCTTTTTTTTGGGCTTCTTCTCGATACCATTTAGATAAACAATTTCTACAAAAACCTGCTAAATTCATAAGATCAATGTTCTGGACATCCTTTCTTTCACTCAAATGTTTTATTAATCTTTCAAAAACTGCAGATTGTAATTCTTTTATTATAGTGTCCTTCATTCTAAAATTGACTATATACTATTTTAAACTAAATATTAATAATGAAAAATTCATTTAATGAAAAAATACTAGAGGAAGCCAAAAATTGGATAGACACAAATAAAAGTGTAATTTTAGCAACTGTAATAGAAACGTGGGGGTCGTCAGCGCGACCGACTGGTAGTAAAATGATTGTTAATGAAGAAGGTGACTTTTTTGGTTCTGTTTCTGGAGGATGTATAGAGAGTTCAGTTATAAAGGAATGCTTAGAATTATTAAAAGAAAATAAACCCTTTAAAAAGATAGAATTTAAAGTTTCGAACGAAAGTGCGTGGGAAATTGGTTTATCTTGTGGTGGAGAAATTGCAATTTTTTTAGAAGCAATTAATTAATCTTGAAAAAAATAATTATATACATATTAACATTTATTTTTACATTTGTAGCGGTAAGTTTGCTTGCTTTACCTATATTATTTGATCTAATTTTCACTATTTTTATTTTAGTAATTTTCAGAAAAAATTTACCATCAATTATAATTTTTAATTTTTTAATTTTTTCAATGATTTTCATTATAAATATTAGCTTTGGGAAAAATGAAAAACATGGATATTTTTATAGAGCACATGAAAAATTTAAAACTAAAAAAGCTAGATATCAAAAAAACATTAGTGCTACAGTTTTTATGCCTTATGGAGATATTTATGCCCTTGATGTTGGTTCTGATAAAAAAAAATATTTAATTAAAGAGCCTAGAAGGCAAAAGTTTATAACTGACAATTATGGTATTAGAAATAATTTAACCAAAATTGAAGACGCTGAAATTATTTTAGTTGGGGACTCGTTTATAACCGCAAATGGAACTACTCAAAAATACATACCTGCAAATATATTAAGTGAAATTTCTGGAAAAAAGGTTGCTTCATTATCATATGGTGGTCTTAACCCTGCAGAATACCAATTCATTATTAATAAATACATCAATTTATTAAAAAAAGATGTCAAAATTTATGTTTTTTATTTTGAAGGTAACGATTTTGTAAAAAGAAGTAATAAAAAAAATAAAAATAAAAGCTATCGTGTGGGAGAGTTTATTAAAACTTTTTATGAAAAATTAGAAAAGAATAAAGATAATTTTCTTTTGACAGTTTTGTCGGAAAAAAACTATTTTTTAAGAAACATTAGAATAAAAAGTCATTTGATAAATCAAAAAATTTTTAGAATTATTGATTATAATAAAAAATCTATTAAATATTTTAAAATTAAAAATAAAACAGTAGGATTTTTCTATACTGACAGTTCAGATGCAAATGAATTTGGCACATATATATTTCAAAATAAAAAAATATTAAAAAGAATTGATGGATTTTTCTTTATACCAACAAAATTAAGAGTTTATTCTGATTATATTGATACTATTAATTATAATAATAATTATAAATTGCAATATTTAAAAAATAACTACTCGCATTTAAATATACCCGTTTATGATTTAACTGACATAATGAAACATTCAATTTCAAAATATTTATCAAAAGAAAAGTATCTTTATTGGAGAGACGATACACACTGGAATCAATATGGAATATTTGAAGCTATGAATTATATTAATAATATAATAAAAAATTAACATGAAAAGACAGTTTCTTAAAGAAATTATAAAAAAAAAGGAAGAAAAAATTGAGTTTGCTATTCTTACAGATCTAAAAAATGGTGAAAGAGGTATTTTTGAAAAAAATAAACCACTAAGTAGTGATTTTGATAAATATAAAGATAAAATAGAATCAGAATTTATCAAAAAAAAAAGTGGAATTATTAAAGATACTAATATCTTTATAGAAACTTATGTTCTACCAATTACAATAATAATAGTTGGCGCTGTACATATTGCCCAATATTTAATCAATTTTGCGAAAAGTTTGAATTTTGAAATTATTATAATCGATCCAAGAAGTTATTTTGCTACTGAACTAAGGTTTCCAAATATCCACGTAATAAATAAATGGCCAACGGAGGCTTTTGAAAAAATAAAAACAGATGAAAACACCGCTTTAATATCACTAACTCACGATCCTAAAATTGACGATCCCGCTTTGCAGTATGCATTAAATAATAAATTTTTTTATATTGGGGCTCTTGGTAGTAAAAAAACTCATGAAAATAGATGTTCTAGACTTAAAAAATCTGGATTTAGAGACAGCCAAATTAAAAAAATATTTGGACCTGTTGGAATTAAACTTGGAGGAAAATCAGCTCCAGAAATTGCATTATCAATTATAGCGCAATTGGTTGAGGAGGTTTATAAAAAAAAATGATTTCATCTATACTGTTAGCAGCGGGAGAATCTTCAAGAATGGAGGGAGAAAACAAACTAGTTAAAGAAATAAATGGAATACCATTAATAAAGTATGCTGTAAAAAATATACTAGGTAGTGCAATTGACGAACTAGTAATTGTTCTTGGTCATGAAAAATTAGTAATTGAAAATATAATTGAAAAAAATAAAAAAATTAAATTTGTATATAATGAAAATTATAAAACTGGGATAACATCTTCTATTAAAAAAGGTTTAAATCATATTTCAGAAAAATCTGAAGCATTCTTTATTTGTTTGGGTGATATGCCTAATGTTAATCAAAATATTTACAATAAAATAATTAAGACTAGATATAATTATAATAAAAAACTTGCTCCTGATAAAAAAAAAGAAATCATCATACCTATGGTTGAAGAAAAAGAAGGTAATCCACTTTTATTTTCTAAATTTATGAAAGAAAAAATATTTAACATAGCTGATGATTCTAATGTTAAAAAAGTTTTAGATGAAAATAAAAGTAAAATTTTATACGCTCCGATTAAAAGCACTGGAATTACCTTAGATTTTAACACCAAAAAAGACTTTATTCCCTTATAATTTTATTGTCAGCATCATGAAGAGGCTTATCTTCTATATTTATTTTATATTTTTTCTTTTCAACCTCAATTTCCAAGTTTTTTACATCTAATATTTTAGATGTATTGATGTAGGCAAAAGCCATATTTTTTTTAAAATTAAATGAATAATTTCCTGAAGTTGTTCTTCCAATTATTTCTTTATTACAATAAATAGGCTCATCATGTAATAGTAATGGAAAACCAGGTTTGTTTTCTTTTAAACTTAAAATAACAAACCTTTTTTTTACCTTTTTATCTCTTATTCTCTTAAGGAAATCTTTTCCAATAAAATTTACATTTTTTTTGTAACTGATTGCAAAATTTAACCCAGCTTCGTACTGATTTTCTTCTGGGGAAATATCATGCCCCCAATGTAAATAACCTTTTTCCATTCTAAGGGTATCCATTGCATGAACGCCAGCATGACATAATTTATATTTTTTACCAATTTTGACTACTAAATTATAGATTTTTTTTGATTCTTTTGTTGGTATATATAATTCCCAACCTAGCTCCCCAACATAAGATAATCTTTGAGCCCAAATTTTTACCCCATCAATAGTTATGTTTTTTCCAGTGGCGAAAGGGAAATCTTTAGTTTTAAAATAGTCTCCTGCAATTTCTGTGATTAAATCTCTACTTTTTGGGCCAAATAATCCTAAACAAGCATACTCTTCTGTTACGTCTTTAAATTCTACTTTAGAGTCTAAATGTTTAAGTATGTGATGTTTGTCTCGAATACGAACGGCTGCTGAACTGACAATTCTAAAATAATTATTATCTAGACATACGACGGTTAAGTCCGATTCTATACCACCATCTTTATTTAACATTTGAGTATAAGTAGTTCTTCCTTTTTCATTTTTTATGTTAGCGGTGCAAATACGTTGAAGTTCTGAATGAGACTGTTCCCCTTTTAATTCAAATTTTGCAAATGGAGTAAGATCAAATAATCCAATATTTTCTCTAGTATTTTTGGTTTCATATTCAACTGAAGGATACCAATTCTGATAGTTGTAACTGTACTCATATTCAGGAATTTTTTCTCTTAGAGAAAACCACATAGGGCGTTCGTATCCAGCCACCACTCCAAAACAAGCCCCTGCAGTTTTTAATTCTTCATGGTAAGGGAGTTTTTTTTGGTTTCTTGATGTTTTGTGTTGTTTGTAGGGCCAATGCATTCCATACAAATCCCCTAGAGTTTCAGTTACTCTTTCTTTAATAAAACTTATTTTTGAATGGAATTTTTGAAATCTTTTTATATCATAAATAAATAAATCTTCATTTGTGTGTCCTTTCATCATCCATTCTGCTGTTACCTTTCCAATACCTCCGGCGGTACCAATACCAATACTATTTAATCCACAGCAAGAAAATAATTTTTCTACCTCTGGAACTTCACCTAAGAGAGTGTTGGTATCAGGTGTAAAAGATTCTGGCCCTACAAAGAATTTTCTTATTCCAGCTTTTTTTAATATTGGAACTCTTTTTAAGGATGCTTCTAAATAAGGCTCAAAGTGGTCAAAATTTTCAGGGAACTCACCAAAAGAAAAATTTTCTGGAACTCTATTAGTTTTGTTAAATGCTGGAATTGATTTACCTTCAAAAATCCCAATTAACATTTTTCCTGCATCTTCTTTTAAATATAAACTGTCATTAAAATCTCTTAATACAGGAATATCTTTTGGTAAATCTTTCATTGGTTCAGTAATTACATAAAAATGTTCTGCAGGGTATAATGGAATACTAACTCCTATATCTTCCCCAATCTGTCTTGACCACATTCCGGTGGCTAGGACTACGTACTCACATTCAATTATATGATCTTTTAATTTTACTCCATTAACTTTTCCTTTTTTTACAAGTATTTTTTGGACAGGAGAATTTTGATATATTTGAACCCCTTCTTTCCTTGCAGCTTTTGCTAATAAATTTGTAACACCCACAGGATCTGCTTGACCATCACCTGGCATAAATATTCCACCCAAAATATCTTTTTCACTTATTATGGGATATATTTTTTTAATTTGTTCAACATTTAAAACCTCAACGTTTACATCAAATAATTGTGCTGTTGTTGCTTGTCTTAAAAGTTCTTGCCAGCGACCTTTTGTTGTTGCTATCGAAAGTGCTCCATTTAATTTTAATCCACTTGAAAAATCAATTTCTATTTCTAATTTTTTATAAAGCTCTAAACTATATTTCCTTATTTTAGTTATTGCTGCTGAAGGTCCAAGTTGACTAACTAAACCCGCTGCATGCCAAGTTGTACCTGATGTAAGTTGATCTCTCTCAAGAAGTATCGTTTCTTTCCAACCAAATTTTGCTAAGTGATAAGCTACAGAGCATCCTACTACCCCTCCACCAATTACAACTACTTTAGTGTTAGTTGGTAGCATTTCCATTTCAAAAGGATTGAAAACCAACTCCAGTTTTTGGATAGGTATATAAATTATAATTAGCTGCTAATTCTTCCCCTGATTTAATATCTTTAATTGATATCAAATACATAAATCTTGCATAGACGTTTGGGTATAAATGTTCTCTAGATGCTTCTATATTTTTAACTTCACTTTGTTCATCAGGGCTTGGTGCTTGATCTCCAAATTTTAATTTAGGTAAAACATTAGTTACCATTCTTTGGATATTAGGACTGTCGGAGTGATTATAAAAACCACCAAGCGGTGTTCTTAGATAATTATTTTCAAATCTCTCGTCCAAGACATGAGTTAACCCAATAAACGCATTGTTCTTAATATCTTTTGTTGCGTAAAGACCTAATCCTTCAATAGGTGATTTTTTGATCGTTAAACCTTCTGGTAGTGGTCTATACATTTTCTTTCTCCTCTAAGAAAAAAACTTTTTATGCTCCTATTACATCAGCTGGAGAGGTATATTTGTGTCCAAATGTTTCCGCAACAGCTTTATAGGTAACTTCACCTTTAAAAACATTTAATCCTGCAAGAAAATTTTTATCTTCTTTAAGGGCTTTTTCATAACCCTTGTCAGCAAGTTTAGATAAAAAAGGAATTGTTGCTTTATTTAACGCAAGCGTAGATGTTCTAGGAACTCCTCCTGGCATATTAGTCACACAATAATGAACCACATCATCAACTATATATGTAGGGTTGGCGTGTGTAGTAGGTTTACTTGTTTCAACACAACCCCCTTGGTCAATTGCAACATCAACAATAACAGATCCTCTTTTCATTAATTTTAACATATCTTTGGTAACTAATTTTGGTGCTTCAGCGCCAGGTACTAAAACTCCACCTATCAATAGATCGCACTTGGAAATCAATTTTTTTAAGTCGGTTTTGTCACTTAGTTCAGGAATGATTGTGTCTCCAAATATTTTTTTTAATTGATCTAAACGTTCCTGTGATTTATCTACAATATGGACTTTAGACCTCATGCCAGTTGCAATTAACGCTGCATTTTCTCCAACAACTCCACCACCGAGTATAACTACTGTTGCTGGCTCAATACCTGGAGCTCCACCTAATAGCAAACCTCTTCCTTTTTGATTTTTTTCTAACGAGTGAGCGCCAGCTTGAATTGACATACGTCCTGCTACTGCACTCATCGGAGCCAATAAAGGTAAGCGCCCATTATTATCTGTAACTGTTTCATATGCTATACAAACCGATTTAGATTTAACCAATCCTTCTGTTAATTCCTTTGCTGCAGCTAAATGTAGATATGTAAAAACAATTTGATTTTCTTTAATCATTTTAATTTCATTGCTCAAAGGCTCTTTAACTTTAACAATTATTTCTGCATCATTAAAAATATCTTCAGCTTTTTTTACAATTTTAGCTCCAGCTTTTACATATTGATCATTTTCAAATCCAGCTTCAAAGCCACCATTATTTTCAATTAAAACTTCATGTCCATTCGCTGTAAGAATTTTTACACTATGTGGGGTTAAACCTATTCGGTTTTCTTGGAGTTTTATTTCTTTTGGAACGCCTATTTTCATAGAAGTTAATTTTTCAGATTTTTAGAATAATTTAATATTCCAGTTCTTAATTTATCTATTATTTCGTCTATATGTTTTTTTTCACAAATAAACTGTGGAGCTATAATTAAACAATCGCCTGTAGCTTTAAAATTCACACCAGCTTCATAACAAGCTTTAAAACATGCAAAACCAGCTTTACCTGGCTTAACATTCATTCTCATATCAATTCCACCCATCATTCCATAGCCTCTGATATTTTCTACAACGTCTATATCTTGTAAAGAGAACAATCCTTTTTGGAAATAAGGAGCTAAATTTTTTGCTCTATTAAAAATGTCATCTTTTTCAAAAATATCCTGTACTGCTAATGCTGCAGCAACAGCTACTGGAATTCCTGAATAAGTATAACCATGAAATAATTCAACTGCACCTATTGGTGAAGCATCCATTACTGCATCATAAATATAATCACTGCAAGCAACAACTCCCATAGGGACAACTCCATTTGTTGTGGCTTTTGCCATTGTCATAATGTCTGGAGTTACTCCAAATTCATCAGCACCAAATTTAGAACCTGTTCTACCCCAACCCGTAATAACTTCATCAAAAATTAAAAGTATTCCATGTTTATCGCAGATTTGTCTTAGTTTTTGCAAATATCCTTTTGGTGGAACCAATGTTCCAGTTGATCCTGCTATTGGTTCGACGATACAAGCAGCTATATTTTCTCCACCAAAGTTTGCACAAATATCTTCTAGATCGTTTGCTAAATAATCTCCTGTTTCTGGTTGACCGCTAACAAATTTATGTTCTGGTAAATGAGTGTGTCTAATGTGTTGAACGCCTGGCATCAAAACACTTGCAAATGTTTTAATATTATTAACCATTCCACCAACAGAAATACAACCAATATTCATTCCATGATAACCACGTTCACGCCCTACAAATCTAAATCTTTCTGCATGACCTTTTGCTCTATGATACGCAACAGCAATTTTAATTGCAGTTTCTACTGCAGTAGATCCACAAATTGTAAAAAACATTTTATTTAAATCACCTGGTGTATGTTTTGAAATTTTTGTAGCTAATTCAAATGAGCCACCAAAACCTTGTTGAAATGGTTGGGCGTAATCTAACGTTTCTAACTGTTTTGTAACAGCTTCAGTTATTTCTCTTCTTCCGTGTCCAAGAGGATTACAAAATAAACCTGAGCTCGCATCAATTTGCGTTTTTCCATGGTGAGTTTTTAAATAAACACCTTTTGCTTCTGTAATTAATCTTGGGTTTGCTTTAAAATCTTTATTAGATGTGAATGGCATCCAATGTTCTTGTAAAGAATTTGGTATTTTTAATGTGTCTTCTGAACTCATAATTTTCCTTATAAAAATTATTTGTAGACTATCATTTAAACCAAAACTACCAATAAGAAATTATAACGACACAACTTTAGGTAGTATTTAGTTTTGTTTCTTTATGTTTAGCGTATATAAGTGTGTTTATTAAAAAAAAATTTATTCAAAAAACAGATTGAAATGAAAATATTGCCGACAGGTTTTGAAGGATTGAAAATAATACAGTCCGAAATATATAAAGATTATAGAGGTTTTTTTAAGGAAGATTATAAAAAAAAGTTTTTTAAAAATAAAAATTTTATTTTTGGTTGCACTTCAAGTTCTAAAAAAAATGTTTTAAGAGGGATGCATTTGCAAACTAAATTTGCACAAGAAAAATATGTCTCTGTTTTAAAAGGTGCTATTTTTGATGTAGCACTAGACTTAAGAAAAAAATCAAAAACTTTTGGTAAGCACTATAAAACTATTTTATCTGCTAATAACGCAAGATCAATATTCATACCAGAAGGTTTTGCACACGGTTTTATGGGTTTAGAAAAAGAAAATATTATATATTACACATGCACTAATTACAGATCACAAAAACATGAAGTAGGTATTTTATGGAATGACGAAGTTTTAAAAATTAATTGGCCAATCAAAAAACCTATAATTTCAAAAAAAGATAAAAAAAACTTTAAATTCAAAGAATTTAAAAAATTATATATCAAATGAAATGTAAAATTACCAATGATGAATTAAAACCATTTATGTCTTTTGGCAGAATGCCATCAGCAAATGGCTTTCTAGAAAAAAAGGATTTTAAGTCAGAGTTCTTTTATGAAATGGAAGTTGGCTTTTCAAATAAAATTTCGCTACTCCAGCTTAATGAATTTTCAAACCCTAAAAAAGTGCATAACGAAAAATATCCTTTTTATACTAGCAGTTCTGAAAATATGAAATTACACTTTAAAACATTTTCAAATTGGATGAAAAAAGAATTTTTAAAATCAAATTCAAAATTAATTGAAGTTGGTTCAAATGATGGGACTTTACTGAGCAATTTTAATAATACAAATGTAGACTATATTGGTTTTGAGCCATCAAAAACTATTGCAAATCTTGCTAATAAAAATAATGTAAAAACATTAAATTTATTTTTTAACCAAGAAAATATAAATTATGTTAAAAAATTCGTAAATAATACTGATGTAATTTGTTCTGCCAACGTAATAGCTCATATTCCAGATTTACAAAACGTGATCATGACTATAGATCAACTGTTGTCTTCAAAAGGAGTATTTATTTTTGAAGATCCTTATTTAGGATCAATGTTTTCGCAAGTATCTTTTGATCAAATATACGATGAACATATTTTTTTATTTTCACTTAGTTCTATAAAAAAAATTTTTAATCTCTTTGATTTTGATTTAATTGATGCAATCCCTCAATCGTCACATGGCGGTTCAATGAGATATATAATTGGAAGAAAAAATAATCACAAAATAAATAAACGAGTTAACGAACTTTTGGCTCAAGAACAAGAAAACAAGTTAGATGATATAGATTCGTGTTTAAAATTTAAAAAGGATTGTGAACTTTCAAAATCAAGAATTAAAAACGAACTCATTAAATTTAAAAAGAATGGTAAAAAAATTTGTGGTTATGCTGCTACTGCTAAAAGCACAACTTTATTGAATTACTGTGGTTTAAATTCAAATACTATTGAATTTATTTGCGATACCACTGCTGAAAAAATTGGTAAGTTTTCTCCTGGTACTCATATCCCTATCGTGCCAGTATCTCATTTTCATTCTATGAACCCAGATGTAGCTTATCTTTTTGCCTGGAATCACAAAAAAGAAATTTTTTCAAAGGAAAGAAAATTTACTTCAAATGGTGGTAAATGGTTTTCGCATGTACCTTTATAAAAATAAAATAGATTTAAATATTATTTGTGCAGGAAATATAACCAAAATATGTAAAAAGTATTTAATTTTGTTTCCTTATGTTTAGCGTATATAAGTGAGATTATATAAAATAACTATATTCAAAAATAAATTTTAATGAAAATATTATCAACAAGTTTTACAGATCTCAAAGTCATTAAGTCTGAGATACATAAAGACTATAGAGGTTTTTTTAAAGAAGATTATAAAAAAAAAAATTTTAAAGATAAAAGCTTTATTTTTAGATGCATCTCTAGTTCAAAAAAAAATATTTTAAGAGGAATGCATTTACAAACAAGATTTACACAAGGAAAATATGTATCGGTTTTAAAAGGATCAATCTTAGATGTGGTTATTGATTTGAGAAAAAAATCAAAAACTTTTGGAAAACATTTTAAAATTATATTATCAGATGAAAATGCTAAATCACTTTACATACCGGCTGGTTTTGCGCATGGCTTTTTAGCTCTAAAAAAAGAAAATATAGTTTATTATCACTGCACTAAATATAGATCTGCAAAACATGAAGTTGGTATACTTTGGAATGATGAAGACTTAAATATAAAATGGCCAATTAATAAACCTATTGTTTCAAAAAAAGATAAAAAAAATTTTAGTTTCAAAGAGTTTAAAAATATATTTTAATGAAAAATATTAAAAGAATTAAATTAAAATCATTTCATAGCGCAAGTGGAAAGTTGGTGCCAATAACTTTTGATAATAATTTTCCATTTAAAATAAAAAGGATATTTTTTTTACATGGCAAAATTAATAAAATTAGAGGAGACCATGCTCATAAAAAATGTTCACAACTTTTTATGGCAGTATCAGGGAAAATGTTGTTAGAAATAAGAACAACCACTTTAACCAAAAAAATTTCAATAAATTCTAATTCTAAATTTGCAATTTTAGTTCCTCCTAAATATTGGTGTAGTATTAAATTTTTGAAAAAAGATTCTACTCTTATGGTCATGAATGATAGAGAATATGAATTCAATGATTATATAGAAACTTTTAAAGAATATAAAAAATACTTAAATAAAAAATGAAAATATTAATAACAGGAGGCTTGGGTCATATTGGATCTTATTTATTAGAAAATATAAATAAAATAAGCAAATTAAAAAAAATTTATGTTATTGATAATTTGTCCACACAAAGATTTTGCACTTTACTAAACTTACCTAAAACTAATAAAAAAATAATCTTTATACAAAAAGACTTATCTCTAAAGAATGCATTAAATAATTTTCCTAAAGTTGATGCAGTTATAAATTTAGCTTCCATTACTGATGCTGAAGGAAGTCTTAAAATTAAAAATAAAATTTATAAGGTCAATTTAGGTATCTTTCATAATATTTTACAATATTGTAAAAAGAAATCATCCAGACTTATACATATATCAAGCACAAGCGTTTACGGAGAGCAAGAAGGTTTGGTTGATGAGACTTGTAAAGATTTAAAACCAAAATCTCCCTATGCCGAAATTAAATTAATAGAAGAAAAGAAAATTAAAAAAGAAGGAAAAAAGATAAAATATATTTCTTATAGGTTTGGTACAATTTCTGGAGTTTCGAAAGGTATGAGGTTTCATACAGCTATTAATAAATTTTGTTTAAATTGTGCTTTAGGAAAACCATTGCCATTGTGGAAAGGAATGATGGATAAACCTAAACCTTATCTCTCTTTAAAAGATGCTTTTGATGTAATAAAATTTACACTAGACCATAATTTTTTTAAAAATGATGTTTATAATGTATTGTCAGAAAATCTTACATTAATGAATATTGTAAAAAGTTTTAAGAAGTATAATAAGAAAGTTAAAATTGCATATCATAGTTCTAAATTAATAAATCAATACCCTTATATGGTATCAAATCAAAAATTTACATCTGAAGCTTTTAAATTAAAGTCCAAGATATCTTCTGACATAAAATCAACACTTAACCAATTTAAAAATTTAAGTAATGAAGTGTAAAATTACAGGCGAAAATATCAAACCTTTCATGACATTTGGCAAAATGCCTTTGGCAAATGGATTCTTAAATAGCAATGAATTTGATTCCGAATTTTTCTATGAAATGGAGGTTGGCTTTTCGGAAAAGGTTTCTCTATTTCAACTAAATGATTTTCCAAACCCAAAAAAAATTTTTAATAAAAAATATCCTTTTTATACTGGAAGCTCACAATATATGATTAATCACTTTAAAGATTACGCTGAATGGCTAAAAAAAGACTTTTTATCAAACAATTCTAAATTAATTGAAATTGGATCAAACGATGGAACTTTCCTAAAAAACTTCTCTAACACCAATGTTGATTACATTGGAATCGAACCATCAGAAAGCGTAGCAAAACAAGCTATTAAAAATGGAATAAAAACACTAAATATTTTTTTTAATAAAGAAAATATTGAAAATATAAAAAACTTTAAGAATAAAACGGATGTTATATGTGCTGCTAATGTAATTTGCCATGTACCAGATCTAAATAATTTAATTAGTTCAATTGATAGCTTGTTATCTTCAAAAGGTGTTTTTATTTTTGAAGAACCCTATTTAGGCTCAATGTTTTCAAAAGTTTCATATGATCAAATATATGATGAACATATTTTTATGTTTTCTCTTACTTCCGTTAAAAAAGTTTTTAATTTATTTGATTTAGATCTAATTGATGCTATTCCTCAAATTACGCATGGTGGGTCTATGAGGTATGTAGTTGGACGCAAAGGCAAACATGAAATAAATAGTCGAGTACAAGAAGGTTTAGATATAGAAAAAAACAAAAAATTAGATGATTTAGAATCCTGTTTAAAATTTAAAAAAGATTGTGAAGATTCAAAAAAAAATATATCTGCTGCATTACACAAGTTAAAAGAAGATGGAAAAATGATTTGTGGTTATGCGGCGACATCTAAAAGTACGACTATATTAAATTACTGCAATATAGATAAAAATATTATTGATTTTATTTGTGACACTACACCAGATAAAATTGGTAAGTTTTCTCCTGGTATGCATATTCCAATTGTAGAAGTGTCTCATTTTCATAACAATTTACCAAATGTGGCATATCTATTTGCTTGGAATCATAAAGAAGAAATTTTTGCTAAGGAAAAAGAATTTTTAAATAAAAGTGGTGAGTGGTTTTCCCATGTTTCATTATAAAAATAGAATTGTAATTACTGGTGGAGCTGGTCGTTTTGGCACAGAACTTAAAAAAACTGTAAGTAAATATAAGCTTTTGTTTCCTAATAAAAATGAACTTAATATTTTGAATGAAATTTCTATTTCTAAATATTTAAAACTAAAAAAACCCAAATATCTAATTCATTTAGCTGGTTTATCGCGACCAATGGAGCTGCACGAAAAGTTTTTAAGAAAAAGTATTGATTTAAATATTATAGGTACCTGCAACATAACAAAAGTATGTTCTGACCTTAATATTAAATTAATTTATTTTTCTACAAGTTATGTTTACCCTGGCATCAAAGGAAATTATAATGAAAAAAGTACGCTCCTTCCAAAAAATAACTATTCATGGTCAAAGCTTGGTGGTGAAAGTGCGGTTCATATGTATAAAAATTCTTTAATCCTTAGAGTTTGTATGACTGAAAAACCTTTTGTACACAACAAGGCTTTTAGTGATTTTATTACTAATTTTATTTTTCACGAAGATATTGCAAAATTTTTATTTAAACTAATAAACAAAAATGGCGTTATAAACGTAGGTGGAAAAATTCAAAGCGTTTATAATTTTGTTAAAAAATACAATTTAAATATTAAAAAAATTTCAGCTAAAAAAATATTAGGTAAGGAATACCCCTTAAACCCTTCTATGAATATAAATAAGTTAAAAAAAATTATTAAATGATAAAAACTTGGTCTTATATTAAAGAATACCAAAATAGCAGAAAAGAAATACTTAACTCTATTGATAAAACTCTAAAATCTGGAAATTTATTTTTTGGAAACCAATTGCATAAATTTGAGAAGAATTTTTTAAAACATAATAAAACTAAGTATGGGCTGGCTGTCGGTAGTGGAACTGATGCTTTAATTATTTCTTTAAAAGCCTTAGGTGTTGGAAACAATCATAATGACGAAGTTATAACTGTATCAAATACTGCAATACCTACTGTGTCAGCTATAACAACTGCTGGAGCAAAAGCGGTATTTGCAGATATTGGTAATGATTATTTGATAAATATAAATAACATCCAAAAACTTATTAACAAAAATACGAAGGCTATAATTCCTGTACACTTGTATGGCCATCCTTGTGATATGGAAAAAATTTGCAAAATCGCAAAAAAAAATAATCTAAAAATTATAGAGGATTGTGCCCAATCACAAGGAGCTACTTTAAATAATAAAAAAGTTGGAACATTTGGTGATTTTGGTTGTTTCTCTTTCTATCCAACAAAAATATTAGGGGCTTATGGTGATGGAGGTTTCATAACAACAAGCTCACTTAAAATGTATAATAAAATTAAAAGAATTAGATTTTATGGTATTGAGCAGAATGATAAAAAAAATAAATTTAATAAAAAATATTATGCTAATGAGCACGGTATTAATTCTAGGTTAGATGAGTTGCACGCGTCAATTCTTAATGTAAAGTTAAATAAAATTAATAGTTATATAAGTAAAAGAAAAAAGATAGCTAATATTTATTTGAAAGAACTAAAAAGTACCAGCTTAAAGCTTCCAAATCAAAAAATGAATTGCCAACATGTTTATCATTTATTTACTGTTTATCATCCTCAAAGAGAATTAATAATTAAAAAATTAAGATCTAAAAATATTGAAATTAAAATTTATTACCCCTTTCCAATTCATAAAATGAAAGCCTATAAAAATATTAAAGTTAATAAAAATTTTAAGCTTTTAGTTACTGAAAAAATGGGAAAAGGAATTTTTTCTTTGCCGTTGTACCCTGAGTTGACCATGACTGAAGTATACAAAGTGGTTAAAACTTTAAAAACAGTACTTAAAACAATTTAAAATCTAATTATTAACTTCAGGTCTGCGGAATGATTTTTGCAAGCAATAAGATGAAAGCAAACCTTGAATTTCTGCCTTGTGAAGTAAAGCTTTTTTTTTATCCAATTTAATGGAATAAAATAAATATTTTTTTAAAGCTCTTACAAAATTGGGAATTGTTTTCTTTATACCAAATAAATATCCATAATTTTTTTTAAAGTAATAAAATTTTGACCAACAGTAATGCCAATTTCTATTAATAGAAATTTCATGATTATTTTCTATATTAACTGAAGACGAGCCTTGGTGAAAAACTTTTGCATCATCTATCAAGTAAATAGGTAAATTTAATTTGTTACATCTAAAATATAGATCATGCTCTTCATAATATAGAAAAATATTTTCATCAAAATATCCCGTTTTAGATAAAGCTTTCATATTAAAAAACAAAACACATCCTGTAATAAATTTTATTTGGTGTATTTTTTTACTTTTTTCATAATGAATGTACAGATTTTCATCGTAATCAAAATTTGTAACTTTGGGTGCTAATATAGAATAGTTTTTAATTTTCTCCGCATTTTCTAAAAGCACTTGGATCATATTATTTTCAGGAACTGTATCTACATCAAGGTATAAAGAAAATTCTGTTTTAACCAAACTAAAACCTAAATTTATTCCCCCACCATTACCTAAATTTTTTTCTGGTATAATTACTTTTACATTATTAAATTTTTTTTCAAGATTAATTTTTGTCGTACGATTTAATGAGTTTTCTATAATAAGAATTTTAATACTCTTATCTAATTTCTTAATTAAATTTTCTAAAATATGATTTGAGTAGAAAGAAACTATAATTATAGTTAATTTATCTTTATAATTTGTGGAATTCATGAAGATATATTCATTTTAATTTGTTACAAGTTTGTTGAACACAATAATATTATATAATAAATTGTGTTATTTAAATGACTATTAATCCAAAAAATTTACCTAATGAAAGTATAGAACTCAACTCAAAACTCCGATTATTTCAAATTTTTAAAAAAATTGGACATGTTTCTCTTAAATGCGATACCTATTTTCAAACTTATGAAGATCTTTTTGAAAGCTATACTAATAAAAATATCACATTTGTAGAAATCGGTGTATTGCACGGAGGCTCTCTGCTTATGTGGAGAGAATACTTTGGACCTAAAGCTAGAATTATTGGAATTGATTTAAACCCTAAAGCGTTAGAATTAAAAAAAGAGGGTTTTGAAATTTTTATTGGAAGTCAATCAGATAAACAATTTTGGATAGATTTTTATAAAAAGGTGGGAAATATCGATATTCTTTTAGATGATGGAGGGCACTCCAATGATCAACAAATTGTAACTTTTGGAGAATCATTGCTTAATATAAATGATGGAGGCCTGTTAGTTACTGAAGATGTTCATACTAGCTATTTTAAAAAATTTGGAAACCCTTCAAAACTTTCTTTTATAAATTACTCAAAGTACTTAATTAATGTAATCAATTCTAGATTTTTAGAAACAAAAATAAAAACAAATAATATTTTTAGAAGAAAAATTTATTCTATCACATACTTTAATTCAATTGTTGCAATTAAAGTTGATTCTAAAAAATGCATAGAAACTA
>CAJQRW010000037.1 GCA_905612415.1 uncultured Pelagibacteraceae bacterium | reverse complement strand
TTTTAATCTTAATTCTCGAGTAACTGGTCCAAATATCCTAGTTCCAATAGGTTCGCCTTTATCATCAATAAGTACGGCGGCATTATTATCAAATTTTACCTTACTTCCATCATTTCTAAATATAGAATATTTTGTTCTCACTACGATTGCTTTATGAACTGTACCCTTTTTTACTTTTCCATTAGGTATAGCTTCTTTAATTGAGACTACAATAATGTCACCGATTGATGCATATCTTCTTTTCGATCCGCCAAGTACTTTAATACACTCAACAATTTTAGCGCCAGTATTATCTGCAACATTAAGTTCTGTTTGAATTTGTATCATTTATTTATCTAACACCTTCCATCTTTTCTTCTTTGAATATGGTTTTGACTCTATTATTTTGACACTGTCACCAACTTTAAATTTATTTGCTTCATCATGAGCATGATATTTTTTTGAATTAGTTACTACCTTACCAAAGAATGGGTGAGCATATCTTCTTTTGACCAAAACAACTATAGTTTTATCATTTTGATCTTTAACAACTTTACCATTTAATTCTTTTTTGCTCATACTATTTTTTTTTTCCTATCTTAGTTAAAATTTTTGCTACATCTCTTTTAAAAGTAGAGAACTTTGATGTGTCATCAATCTGCCCATTTGTTTTTTTAAATCTCATATTAAATAGATCTTTTTTTATTTTATTAAGTTTATTTTTTAATTCATCTGTGCTTAATTTGTTTATTTCATTTGTTTTCATGTTCTAAAATCTCTTTATAAATTTTGTTTTAATTGGAAGCTTCGTTGAGGCTTTATATAGAGCCTCTTTTGCAACTGCTTCTGTTACACCATCAACTTCAAAAATTATTCTTCCTGGTTTGACTCTACAAACCCAATACTCAGGTGCGCCTTTTCCTTTACCCATTCTAACTTCAGTAGGTTTTTTTGAAACTGGTATATTGGGAAAGATTCTCAACCAAACTTTTCCAGTTCTTTTCATATACCTAGTTAAAGCAACTCTAGCGGCCTCAATTTGTCTTGAAATAATTCTTTCAGGTTCTAAAGCTTTTAAGCCGTACGTTCCATAATTTAAGAGCTGCCCACGTGTTGCACGACCGTGGATTCTACCTTTATGGGCTTTTCTATATTTAGTTCTTACTGGCTGCAGCATTATTTTTTTCCTTGTTAAGTTTATTTTCCTTATTTATATTTTTAGTTAATATTTCACCTTTATATATCCAAACTTTTACTCCTATGATTCCATATGTTGTTAAAGCTTCAGCTTCAGCATAATCAACATCAGCTCTAAAGGTGTGTAGTGGAACACTGCCTTCTCTTAACCACTCTGTTCGAGCTATCTCATTTCCAGCCAACCTTCCACTTAAGGAAACTCTTATACCTTTTCCACCTAAACGTAAGGCAGATTGAATAGCTCTTTTCATAGTTTTTCTGTAAGCGATCCTTTTAACTAATTGTTGGGCTATATTTTCAGCAACTAGATATGCATTTAATTCAGGTTTTTTGACTTCTTTAATGTTTAAACTAACTTCATTATTGGTAATCTTAGAAAGATTTTTCTTAATTTTATCTACATCAGAACCCTTTTTACCTATAACAAAGCCAGGTCTTGAAGTGTAAATAGAAACAATACACTTTTTAGAAGTTCTCTCAATTATTACTTGTGAAACACCAGAATTCACTACGTTTTTTTTTATATATCCTCTAATTTTATAATCTTCAATAAGAAGTCTTCCATAGTCACGTTTTTTAGCAAACCATATGGAATCCCAGCCCCTATTAATTCCAACTCTAAAACCTATAGGATTAACCTTTTGTCCCATGCAATCCCTTCACGTTAGTTTCTTTTTCAGATAATATTATTGTTAAATGGCTGAATGGTTTTTTTATACTAGAAGCGCGACCTTTAGCTCTAGGTCTAAATCTTTTAAGTACTAAACCTTTTCCAACAAAAGCTTCTTTAACATATAGATTGTCAATATCATATTGATTATTATTTTCTGCGTTAGCGACAGCAGATTGAACAGTTTTTTTAATTTCAAATGCAATTCTTTGTCTAGCAAAAGATAAATCTCTTATAGCTATATCAGCTTTTTTTCCTCTAATATTTTTTAACAAATTGTTTATTTTTCTTGGACTAGATCTAACATTTTTATTTACTGCTTTTACAATATTTTTATTTTTTTCCATCTTTAGCTCCCGGTTTAGGTTTAGATGTGTCTAAAGCTGCCTTCTTATCTGCAGGGGTATGTCCATTAAATGTTCTTGTGGGAGAAAATTCTCCAAGTTTATGACCTACCATCTCCTCAGAAACTTTAATAGGAATAAATTTTTTGCCATTATAAATTAAGAAACTATGTCCTATAAATTCAGGTATAATAGTTGATTTTCTAGACCATGTTTTTATTGGAGCCCCAGTAGTTACTCCACTAAGTTTCTCAACTTTTTTAAGCAAACTTGGATCAACAAATGGTCCTTTCCATACAGCTCTAGACATAAATTATCTCCTTTTTTTCTTTCTTGAAATTATATATTTATTAGTTCTTTTATTATTTCTTGTTTTTAAGCCTTTTGCAGATTGTCCCCATGGTGATACTGGATCTCTTCCTCCAGAGGTTTTTCCTTCACCACCTCCGTGTGGATGGTCAACCGGGTTCATTGCTACACCTCTAGTTTGTGGTCTTATACCTTTCCATCTATTTCTACCTGCTTTACCAATTTTAATATTTTGATGATCACTATTTGAAACTGATCCGATTGTAGCTCTAGCTGTATTAATAACTTTTCTTACTTCACCAGAACCTAATTTAATAATACAATAATTTTGATCAATTCCTGAGATTTGAGCTGACGATCCTGCGGATCTAACTAATTTGCCTCCTGAATTTGGAGATAATTCTATATTATGAATATTAGTTCCCGGAGGAATGTCTGATAGTGGCATGCAATTTCCATTTTTAATTTCTTTATTTCTTCCAGAGATAATTTCATTGCCTATAGCAATATCAGCTGGAGCAATGATATATTTCATAGTATTGTCTTCATATTTTATTAAAGCAACATAAGCAGACCTATTTGGATCGTATTCAATTCTTTCAACTTTTGCTTTCATGTCGTCTTTCTTTCTATAAAAATCAATTTCTCTATACTTGTTTTTATGACCAGCCCCTTTATGTCGTGAAGTGATTCTACCTAAATTATTTCTGCCTCCAGTTGAGTGTATTCCTGAAGTAAGTGATTTAAGCGGTTTTCCTTTCCACAAACCTTTTTTATCTACTAAAACAGTTCCTCTTGTAGATTTTGTATATGCTTTAAAAACTTTCAATGCCATACAATTAAATTCCTGTTGCTAGGTCGATACTTTGACCCTTTTTA
>CAJQRW010000036.1 GCA_905612415.1 uncultured Pelagibacteraceae bacterium | reverse complement strand
TTTTGAGTGTTTTTTTGCTCTCATTATATTTTGTAATTTATATATATCAAATTATTAAAAAACTCATATAAAACCTCAAATTTTTAGGTTGTTTATTGTCAATATACGTCTTGATTTATTCATTAATTAGCTTATAACCAGCCATCCAACCCCAAAAAAAGCTATTTTATTTAGGCTTAATTATGGAGTTGTTAATTAGAATGTTAACGACTAAATCAATAAGCCTGGTTTTGATGTGAAACATTTTTAGCTTTTTTAAATTGTAAAAAAAGAAGAAGAGAAGTGTGGACGGTTAGGTTACCAAAATTTGTCGTACACACTTCAAAAAGTATAAATAATTCGAATGTTATTTATATGAAGCTAGTGTGCGCCGTTATTAAACTTGAGAGTTTGATCATGGCTCAGAACGTACGCTGGCGGCACGCCTAACACATGCAAGTCGAACGAAGTAGCAATACTTAGTGGCGAACGGGTGAGTATAATGTGGGTATCTGCCTTTTGGTTTGGAATAACACGGGGAAACTTGTGCTAATACCGGATAAGCCTTTACAGGGAAAGTTTTAACGCCAAAAGATGAGCCCACACTTGATTAGCTAGTTGGTAAGGTAAAAGCTTACCAAGGCTACGATCAATAGCTGATCTGAGAGGATGATCAGCCACATTGGGACTGAGACACGGCCCAAACTCCTACGGGAGGCAGCAGTGGGGAATCTTGCACAATGGGGGAAACCCTGATGCAGCGATGCCGCGTGAGTGAAGAAGGCCTTTGGGTTGTAAAGCTCTTTCGTCGGGGAAGAAAATGACTGTACCCGAATAAGAAGGTCCGGCTAACTTCGTGCCAGCAGCCGCGGTAATACGAAGGGACCTAGCGTAGTTCGGAATTACTGGGCTTAAAGAGCTCGTAGGTGGTTAGAAAAGTTGGTGGTGAAATCCCAAGGCTTAACCTTGGAACTGCCATCAAAACTTTTTAACTAGAGTATGATAGAGGTAAGTGGAATTTCTAGTGTAGAGGTGAAATTCGTAGATATTAGAAAGAACACCGATTGCGAAGGCAACTTTCTGGATCATTACTGACACTGAGGAGCGAAAGCATGGGTAGCGAAGAGGATTAGATACCCTCGTAGTCCATGCCGTAAACGATGTGTGCTAGACGTTGGAAATTTATTTTCAGTGTCGCAGCAAAAGCGTTAAGCACACCGCCTGGGGAGTACGACCGCAAGGTTAAAACTCAAATGAATTGACGGGGACCCGCACAAGTAGTGGAGCATGTGGTTTAATTCGAAGATACGCGCAGAACCTTACCAACACTTGACATGTTCGTCGCGACTCTAAGAGATTAGAGTCTTCGGTTCGGCCGGACGAAACACAGGTGCTGCATGGCTGTCGTCAGCTCGTGTCGTGAGATGTTGGGTTAAGTCCCGCAACGAGCGCAACCCTTACTTTTAGTTGCCACCATTTAGTTGAGCACTCTAAAAGAACTGCCAGTGATAAGCTGGAGGAAGGCGGGGATGACGTCAAGTCCTCATGGCCCTTACGTGTTGGGCTACACACGTGCTACAATGGTACTTACAGTGAGATGCAAAGACGCGAGTCTTAGCCAATCCCTAAAAGGTACCTCAGTTCGGATTGCACTCTGCAACTCGAGTGCATGAAGCTGGAATTACTAGTAATCGCAGATCAGCGCGCTGCGGTGAATACGTTCCCGGGTCTTGTACACACCGCCCGTCACACCATGGAAGTTGGTTACACCTGAAGGCAAAACGTAAAACTTTTGACTACGGTACGATCAGCGACTGGGGTGAAGTCGTAACAAGGTAGCCGTAGGGGAACCTGCGGCTGGATCACCTCCTTTCTAAGGAAATCGAAACATATGAAAACAAATATTTTCGATTTAAAAAAACCGGTAATGTGACCGTCCTCATTTCTCTTCTTTTAATGTCTCTAAGGTAAATCAAGGGGCCGGTAGCTCAGTTGGTTAGAGCACACGCTTGATAAGCGTGGGGTCGGAAGTTCGAGTCTTCCTCGGCCCACCAACATACCAACAATTGGGGGATTAGCTCAGCTGGGAGAGCGCCTGATTTGCATTCAGGAGGTCAGCGGTTCGATCCCGCTATCCTCCACCAAAATTTAGACATTTAGCTTTTTTATATCGTAAATATTATTATCAATATCTATATCCGATTGTTTTCAAAAAGATATTTGAAGACAATCAAAAACAAAAATTTAATTTATTACAGAAAAAATTTTTTTCTGTGCATAAATCAAGCGTTTAAGGGCGATTGGCGGATGCCTTGGCACTGTAAGACGATGAAGGACGTGGTATACTGCGATAAGTTTCGGGGAGCCGTATGCAGGTTTTGATCCGAAAATTTCCGAATGGGGAAACCCAACACTTCGTGTGTTACTTCATACTGAATTCATAGGTATGAAGAGTGAACCTGGAGAACTGAAACATCTAAGTAACCAGAGGAAAAGAAATCAATTGAGATTCCGTTAGTAGTGGCGAGCGAAAGCGGATTAGGCCAGCAACTTAGTTTAGATAATTTGAATAGTTTGGAAAAACTAACCATAGAGGGTGATAGTCCCGTAAAAGTAATGCTAATTCTAAGTTCATGAGTAAAGCGGGACACGTGAAATCCTGCTCGAATTTTGGGGGACCACCCTCTAAGCCTAAATACTCTACAGTGACCGATAGTGAACTAGTACCGTGAGGGAAAGGTGAAAAGAACCCCTATTAGGGGAGTGAAATAGAACCTGAAACCGATTGCCTACAAACAGTCGAAGCTCTTTTTAGAGTGACGGCGTACCTTTTGTATAATGGGTCAGTGACTTAATTTGTACAGCAAGCTTAAGCCGATTAGGTGGAGGCGCAGCGAAAGCGAGTCTTAATAGGGCGTTTTAGTTGTATGAATTAGACCCGAAAACGAATGAGCTTACTATGAGCAGGTTGAAAGTAGGGTAACACCTACCGGAGGACCGAACCAGTTGACGTTGAAAAGTCTTTGGATGACTTGTGGTAAGGGGTGAAAGGCCAACCAAATTCGTAGATAGCTGGTTTTCCGCGAAAACTATTTAGGTAGTGCGTTGAATAAATATACGTTTGGAGGTAGAGCACTAAACGGGCTAGGGGGGAGAAATCCCTACCAAACCTGATAAAACTCCGAATGCCAGACGTAATTCCTCAACAGACAGACTGTGGGTGCTAAGGTCCATGGTCGAGAGGGGAACAGCCCAGATCACCAGATAAGGTCCCTAAATCATGATTAAGTGTGAAAGGATGTGGAGATTCCTTAACAGCCGGGAGGTTGGCTTAGAAGCAGCCATCCTTTAAAGATAGCGTAACAGCTCACCGGTCTAATAGAATTTCTGCGCCTAAGATGTAACGGGGCTCAAATCATGTACCGAATCTGTGGGTGTATAAAATTTTCGAATTTTATACGCGGTAGCGGAACGTTCTGTAAGCCTGCGAAGGGATACCTGCGAGGGATCCTGGAGGTATCAGAAGTGCGAATGCTGACATAAGTAACGATTAACAGAGTGAAAAACTCTGTCGCCGAAAATCCAAGGGTTCCTGCGCAAGGTTAATCCGCGCAGGGTTAGTCGGCCCCTAAGACGAGGACGAAAGTCGTAGTCGATGGGAACTAGGTTAATATTCCTAGACCGGATGGAAGTGACGGATTTCGTAAGTTGTTAACTCTTAATGGATTGAGTTAGCCGCGAAGAAGTCCCAGGAAATAGCTCCATCATTAAGACCGTACCCGAAACCGACACAGGTGGATTATTAGAGTATAATTAGGCGCTTGAGAGAATGATGTTGAAGGAACTCGGCAAAATGCCTCTGTAACTTCGGAAGAAAGAGGACCCATTTTTAGGCAACTATTAATGGGTGGCACAAGCCAGGGAGAAGCGACTGTTTATCAAAAACACAGGACTCTGCTAACACGTAAGTGGATGTATAGGGTCTGACGCCTGCCCGGTGCTGGAAGGTCAATGCGATGGGTGCAAGCTCATTTCTGAAGCCCCAGTGAACGGCGGCCGTAACTATAACGGTCCTAAGGTAGCGAAATTCCTTGTCGGGTAAGTTCCGACCTGCATGAATGGCGTAACGATTTCTCCGCTGTCTCCAACATCAACTCAGTGAAATTGAATTCTCCGTGAAGATGCGGAGTTCGCGTGGTTAGACGGAAAGACCCCGTGCACCTTTACTGCAACTTTACATTGGTATTAGAAATGACATGTTTAGCATAGGAGGGAGACTTTGATATGACGGCGTCAGCTGTCATGGAGTCACCAGTGAAATACCTCTCTTGTTATTTTTGATATCTAACTGTCTGCCGTTATCCGGCGACAAGACATTGTATGGTGGGTAGTTTGACTGGGGCGGTCGCCTCCCAAAAAGTAACGGAGGCGTGCGACGGTAGGCTCAGAACGGTCAGAAATCGTTCGTGGAGTGCAATGGCATAAGCCTGCCTGACTGTGAGACTGACAAGTCGAGCAGAGTCGAAAGACGGTCATAGTGATCCGGTGGTTCTGAGTGGAAGGGCCATCGCTCAACGGATAAAAGGTACGCCGGGGATAACAGGCTGATACCCACCAAGAGTTCATATCGACGTGGGTGTTTGGCACCTCGATGTCGGCTCATCACATCCTGGGGCTGGAGCAGGTCCCAAGGGTTTGGCTGTTCGCCAATTAAAGTGGTACGTGAGCTGGGTTCAGAACGTCGTGAGACAGTTCGGTCCCTATCTGCCATGCGTGTAGAAGAATTGAGAGGAGTTGCCCTTAGTACGAGAGGACCGGGGTGAACGTACCACTGGTGGACCGGTTGTAGCGCCAGCTGCAGTGCCGGGTAGCTAAGTACGGAAGAGATAACCGCTGAAAGCATCTAAGTGGGAAACTCGCCTCAAAACTAGTTCTTCCAATAGAGCCGTCGTAGACTACGACGTTGATAGGCTGGGTGTGGAAGCGCGGTAACGCGTGTAGCTGACCAGTACTAATAGCTCAAATGGCTTGATTTATGCACTGAAAATTATTTTTAATAAATTTCTAGATATAGTTGTATTTTAAATTTCATAACATCATATAGATAACTTTAAGTAATAAATAAAATATTCACTTTACTGTTCAATGATTGAACGTTACAAATGTTCAACTATTGAACAGACAAATGAGTGATAAACAAGATTATTTAAACGTATTAAGAAAAATCAAAAATAGGCCTGAGTCTTCACAAAGAGAATTAGCTGAAGAGTTGGGATTTAGTTTAGGTAAATTAAACTATTGTATTAAAGCACTCAAAACTAAAGGTTTGATAAAAATTAGTAACTTTACAAAAAATCCACAAAAAATAAATTATATTTATGTTCTTACTCCCAAAGGTATTTCAACAAAAACTAAGATGACAATTAATTTTATGAAAAAGAAAATGCAGGAGTATGACGAATTAAAAAAGGAGTTAAAAGACTAATTTATGTGGGTTGTTGCAAAAATTAAAAAAAAAGAAATCAATGTATTTAAAAGTGAATTAAAAAATAAACTTGATAAAA
>CAJQRW010000035.1 GCA_905612415.1 uncultured Pelagibacteraceae bacterium | reverse complement strand
ATTGTGGGCGTTAACAATGCTTCTTTTGAAGTTTCAAAAGGAGAAATGTTGGTTGTAATGGGATTATCAGGTTCAGGAAAATCGACATTACTTCGATGTATATCAAGATTAACAGACGCGACAGCAGGTAAAATTTATATTGAAGGTCAAGATTTATTGTCTTTAAAAAATAAAGAATTAATTGAGTTAAGAAGAAATAAAATGGGAATGGTTTTTCAAAGCTTTGCTCTTCTCCCGCATAAAACTGTTTTAGAAAACATTGCTTTTCCTTTGCAGATAAAAGGAATGGAGACCGAAGATAGCATTCCAAAGGCAATGGAAATGGTTAAGCTTGTTGGCCTAGAGGGAAGAGAAAATTATTTTCCAAGAGAGTTATCTGGTGGACAACAACAACGTGTTGGTATTGCCAGGTCTTTGGCTGTTGAACCTGATATTTGGTTTTTAGATGAACCATTTTCTGCCCTCGACCCGTTAATTAGAAAAGAAATGCAAGATGAATTTTTAAGACTGCAAGGTTCTTTAAAAAAAACAATTATGTTTGTCACTCATGATTTTGATGAGGCACTTAGACTTGCAGATCGGATTGCAATAATGAAGGACGGTATAATTGAGCAATTGGATACTCCAACCAATATTGTTCTAAATCCAGCTACAGAATATGTTCGAAAATTCACTGAAGAGGTTCCAAGGGAAAAAGTTTTAAAAATAGAAGCTGTGATGCAGCCAGTGGGTGACAATAAAAACTTAAGTGATTTAAAAGTCTCTAAAGACGCAATCATAGAAACCGTTGCAGAAAAGATTTTAAGTCAGGAAAAACCTGTAGCTGTTATTGATTCAAACAAAAAAGTTATTGGAATTGTTGAGCCTTCTAAAATCATTCATACTGTGTTTGGTGGAAGAAAAGAAAATTCATAATTTATGGAAATTTTAAAAAAATACCCAAAATTATTTCAGTGGTTTTTTTTATTAATTATTTTTTTTGGCTTGTGTTTTTCAATTGATGTTCCTGATGGTTATAAATTTATAAGGTCCATCGCTGAATATTCAAAAGATCCAAATCTAAGCTCTTATAATTTTTTTGGTATAGAAGTTAGATATTATGGATATGATAATCTTTGGAGATTACCGCCATATCTTGGATGGCTCCCAATTTGGGTAAACGATTCATTATTTTTTTTATTAAACGATTGGATGCTGATCGAGTATTGGAATGCTGATATTCAAGAGTATCAAACGCGTCCTTTCGTTCTGCAAATTACTAGAATGATTTCCGCTTCTATGCTTTTTTTAATTGAATTTATTCGTGAAATTATACTTGGAGGAGCAAAGACTGTTGTCGCATTTACAAGTTGGAATTGGATAAGTGCAAACCCATGGGCAAAATTACCTGGACTTCCCTGGACTATAGTTACAGCAGGAGCAATTATATTGGGTTATAAACTTAATGGAAAAGGTCTCGCGCTTCTTGCTGGGATTACCATGATTTATATTTCTGTATTTGGTCAGTGGGAACCTTCAATGCAGACTCTTTCATTTGTATTAGTTGCTGCACCAATTTCTTTTCTTCTTGGCTTATCTTTGGGCGTTTGGGCATATAAAAGCAAAAGAGCCGAGGCGGCATTAAATCCTATACTTAATGTAATGCAGACCATGCCACACTATTCTTACATAGTTGTGATAGTGGTAATGTTCGGAGTTGGAGATCATGCTGGAGCTATAGCAACAATAATTTTTGCAACACCACCAATGGTGCGTTTAACTTTGTTAGGACTTAGAAAAGTATCACCAGACGTTATTCACGCAGGAAAGATGAGTGGATGTAATGAATTTCAACTTTTATTTGAAGTATTAATTCCAACCGCTAGAAGAGATATTTTAATTGGTGTGAATCAAGTCATCATGCAGTGTTTGGCTATGGCAGTTATTGCATCCTTTATAGGCGCCAAGGGATTAGGCTGGAATCTATTACTGGCCTTAAATCAACTTAGAATAGGTTTAGCTTTAGAAGCCGGAGTTTGTATTAGTCTAATTGCGGTACTTTTAGATAAAATGTCTTTAGCTTGGGCTCATAAACAAACAGATTATTTTGCTAACCTTAATTTTTTACAACGCCATAAGTATGGATTATTCTTTGTTGGGGCAGCAATAGTTGGATTAATATTTGCCTCTTTTGGATCTTTTTATTTTAAAGAAGGTTTTAATTATTTGTATGAAATTCCACATAACAAAGGAATCTCAGGCGAACCTTTCTGGAACGCAGGTGTTGATTGGATATGGGATACTTTCTTTTTCCAATTAAAAATTTTTAATACTTGGTTGATTGTAGACGTATTACAACCAATGAGGGCCGCTTTTCTTAGAATGCCAGTTGTTGCAACTTTTGTTTTGGTGATGGGAACAGGTTATATAGTTGGTGGAATCAGATCGGCACTTGTAGTTGGTGGATTCACATTATTTATTGCGTTAAGTCCATGGTGGGACAGAGCTTTAGTTACAGCTTATATGGCAACTTTTGGTGTAATTGTATCAGCTACAATAGGAGTAATCACAGGTTCTTTGTGCGCACAAAACATAAAGAGTACAAAAATTGCTTTAGGAATTTGCGATACCCTCCAAACATTTCCATCTTTTGTTTATTTAATTCCTGTTATGATGCTTTTTGGCATAACTGATACATCTGTATTAATTGCTGTGATCGTTTACGCAACTATTCCAGCAACCCGTTATACTATTGAAGGACTTCGTAGTGTTCCACAAGCTTTACACGATGCAGCTTCGATGTCGGGTGTAACACGTCTACAAAGATTATTTAATATTGAATTTCCTTTAGCATTTCCTCATATCATGCTTGGAATTAATCAAACCGTTGTCTTTGCACTATTTATGGTAATTATTGGAGCTTTTATTGGAACAGAGGATTTAGGGCAATATATTATGAAATCTTTATCGGATTCAAAAGGTGCTGGAAAAGGGTTAATCCTTGGGCTTTGTGTTGCATTTATTGGTTTAGCAGTTGATAATTTAATTCGCACTTGGGCCAACAAACGAAAAAAACTATTAGGATTAGAAGAATATTAAATGTCTAATTTTGACTGGGGTTATCCTAATACAGTTTGGTTTGGAAATGGGAGAATTAAAGACTTACCTAAAGCTTGCAAAATATTAGATATTAAAAAACCTTTATTTGTTACTGATCAAGATTTAGCAAAAACAAAAATGGTTGAAGACACTCTTGAAATAAATAAGAGAGCAAACTTACCAACTATAATTTTTTCAGGTTTAAAAGGAAATCCATTAGGTAGCCAAGTTAAAAAAGGAGTAGAGATATTTAAAAATGGAAATCATGATGGAGTAATAGCTTTTGGAGGAGGTAGCAGTTTAGATGTAGGAAAATCTATTGTGCTACAAGCAGCTCTTAATAGACCTCTTTGGGATTGTACAGATGGCGGATCGTTTTGGAATGAAAATGATTACGTAGAATCTATGGCTAAAAATAGAATTAGCAACCCTGATAATGTTAAACCTTTTATAGCAGTTCCTACTACAGCTGGAACAGGATCAGAAACATCAAGAGCGGCAGCAATAATCAACGACGAAACTAAAGTAAAAAAAATTGTTTTTCATCCTAGAATGTTACCAACGCTAACAATTCTTGACCCAGTACTTACAGTAGGTATGCCAGCTTTTTTAACTGCCGCAACAGGTATGGATGCGTTTGCTCATAACTTAGAGGCGTATTGTGCGCCAGGTTACCATCCTATGGCTGATGGAATAGCTTTAGAAGGAATGTCTTTAATTAAAAAATGGTTATCAGTTGCAGTTAATGAAGGAGAAAATTTAGAAGCTAGAGGACATATGATGGCTTCATCCAGCATGGGAGCTACAGCTTTTCAAAAAGGTTTAGGAGCAATACATTCACTAAGTCATCCAGTTAACTCTTTATTTAATGTACATCATGGACTTTCTAATGGAATTTTTATGCCTTATGTACTTACTTTTAATAGACCAACTATAGAAAATAAAATTGCAAAACTTAGTGAGTATCTTGATTTAAAAGAGGCATCATTTAATTCATTTGTTGATTGGGTTTTAAAATTAAGAGAACAAATTAAAATTCCTCATACAATTATAGATTCTGCAAAAATAACAGACCAAGACATAAATAAAATGTCACCAATGGCTTTAGATGACCCTTGTACGCCCGGCAACCCCAGAAAACCTACTTTGGATGATATGGTTTCTATGTACGAACATAGCGTTAAAGGAAATTTATTTTAAATATTTTTAAGCTCTTTTAATACTTCTTTTGCATGATCTTTGACTCTAACGTTTGACCAAATTTTATGAATTTTTCCCTTTTTATTTATTAAAAATGTAGTTCTAATTATACCCATATACTTTTTTCCCAGAAATGATTTTTTTCCCCAAACTCCATACTTTTTAATTAATTTTAATTTTTCATCAGATAATAAATTAAATTTTAATTTATATTTTTTTATAAACTTTAGATGACTTTTAATACTGTCTTTTGAGACTCCCAGGACGATCGTATTACTTTTAGCAATTAAGCTATTTAACTTGCTAAAGTCTTTAGATTCAATTGTGCAACCCGGAGTATCATCTTTTGGATAAAAATATAAAATAACGTTTTTTTTCTTAACTTTTTTTAATTCAAAAATAGAATTATCAGTACTAGGTAATTTAAAATTAGGAGCTTTAATATTTGCTTTTAATTTCATGTATTTATGTTTTTAAATTATTTTTTTAAAATTTGTATAAATTATTCTTGCGCTGTTATTAAAGATATTTAAATTTTTTTCAACATCCGTCTTAAATTTTTCAAGCGCATTTTGTCCCAACGTATTTTCTAAAGCTGATTTGTATTCAGGTACACATGCCCATTGCGGAACAGTTTCATTCGTTTGCTCTACATGAAACTGTAAACCAAAAGCTTTTTCTTCTGAAAATGCCTGAATGTTACAGGCTGGAGATGATGCTAATACTTTTGCGCTAGCTGGCAATTCATAGACTTCATATGAGTGCCACTGCAATGCTTTCAAGTTTTTGTCTAATCCACTAAATATTGATTCATCATTATTTACAGATACATTTAAAACTCCAATTTCAGGTATTTTCATTTTTCTAACTTTGCCGCCAATAGCTTCGCTAAGTAATTGCGCGCCTAAACATAAACCTAGGTATGGTTTTTTTTTAATTGATACAAAATTATGAATATTTTCCTTCTCTACCTTCAACCAAGGGTATATTTCTTCTTGCCATGTGTCCATCGGCCCCCCCATAACAATCATAGCGTCATATTTATCCAGGTTTGGTATTTTTTCATTTTTATCTAATTCTATAGTATCTATTTGAATATTATCCTCTTTCATGAATTTTAAAAATATTCCTGGGTGTTCAATATTTATGTGTTGTAAAACTAAAAATTTCATATAATCCAACCATGAATAAATTAAAGATATTAATTGTTGAAGGCAACACAAATGAAGAAAATATTAATTTTGATGTCGCGGGCTGCATACCTCAGTCAGAAAACTTTAAGTTACATGTAAAAAAAATTGATCCAAATTGTGAGGTAGATATAGTTTCTCCAGGTGACGACCAATCTATTTTCAAGATCATTTCATCATTAAAAAAATATAAAGGAATTATTTTAACAGGAAGCACGTTAAGAGTTAATGATAACAGTAGTGAGATTAAAAAACATATTCAATTTGCAAAAAAATGTTTTTATAATGAGCAAAAAATTTTTGCTGCATGCTGGGGCTTGCAAGTAACTGTTACAGCTGCAGGTGGAAAATGCAGAGTTTCACCGAATGGGGCTCATATTGGTATAGCGCAAGACATTGAGTTAACAGAAGCAGGAAAAAAACATATTTTATACTCATCAAAGCTGCATAAATTTACAGCACCTGCTTTTAATCACGATGAGGTTGAAAAACCCCCAGTTAATTCAGTTTTACTTGCAAGTGATAAAACCAATAAATTTATGGCTTTACATTTCAATGTAGGAAAATCTGAGATATGGGGATTGCAGTATCATCCAGAAATACCTTACGATTATATGATCAAATTGATAAAACATAGGTCAAAAGGGTTAATTGATAAAAAGATTTTTAGAGATATTAATGATGTAAATTCTCATATAGAAGCAATTGAGAAAGCTAAAATTGAACTTAAAGATGATATAAGAACTCTTGAACTTAAAAACTGGTTAAACCATATTAAAAAATGATTAAAAAAATATTTATTATTTCATTCTTATTTTTATCCATATCTGCAAACGCAGTTGAGAAAAAAACTAATTTTTCAATTGAAGTTTTTGAAAAAGCAAAAGCTTCAGGGAAAACAATTGTTATCAATTCATATGAAATTTGGTGTGGAACTTGTGGGGCACAAACTAAAGTTTTAAATGAAGCTGAACAAGAGTTTAAAGAAATTATTTTTTTAAGTTATGAACAAAGCAAAAATAAAGATATAGCTAAAAAATTAGACATAAAGTATTGGACAACAATTGTAGTTTATAAAGGAGATAATGAAGTTTCTCGTTTAATTGGACAGACACAAAAAGAAAAAATTTATTCTGCGATTAAAAAAGGTATTTAAATACTTGATCGAAAAAAAAGACTTAATAAAATATTTTGAAAGTGGATGTAAAAAAGCAAATAACCTTTGCATCGGTGTGGAGCATGAAAAATTTTTATTTAATAATAAATCAAATAAAAGAATTAACTTTGAAACAGCATCTAAGGTTTTTAACTTTTTAGAACAGTTTGGCTGGAAACCCATTAAAGAAAAAAACAATACTATAGCTTTACATAAAGAAGGCAAAAGTATTACTCTTGAACCTGGCAACCAAATAGAACTTTCAGGAGTGCCACTTAGTTCTATACACCATAACTGTAGCGAGTCTTATGAATTTCTAGATGAATTAAAAAAAGCAAGTAAAAATTTTAATTTAAAAATGATGGCAACAAGTTTTGATCCTTTTTCTAAATTAGAAGATATTCCCAAAACACCAAAGCAACGTTATGAAATAATGACTGATGAAATGCCAAAAAATGGAAAGCTTAGTTTAGAAATGATGTACCAAACTTGTGGCACACAGATAAATTTAGATTATATTTCTGAAAAAGACTTTATTAAAAAATTTAAATTAAGCTGTTTTTTAGTTCCTCTTTCAACAGCAATTTTTGCAAATTCACCAATTAAAGAAAATAAATTAAATGGTTATCTATCTTATAGATCATATGTTTGGCAAAATACCGCTAGGGGAGGTTTACCAAAATCTTTTTTAGAAGATATGAATTTTGAAAAATATATTGATATGGCAATTAACATGCCTTTATTGTTTGTATTTAAAAACGGAAGCCATTTAAGACCAGAAGGGAAAACATTCAAAGATTTTATGGAAGGTAAACTTTCAATATTAAAGAATGAACAAGCTAATATAAAAGATTTTGAAACACATTTAGCAACCATTTTTAGCGAAATTCGTTTAAAAAAATATATCGAGATCAGATCTTTAGATACTTGCGAATGGGATTGTCATTGTGGTGGCCCTGCTTTTTACGCAGGTCTAATTTATGGAAACTTAGATGAAGCTTCAGAAATTATTAATAAATGGAAAATTTCAGAGGTACTTAACGCATACGCGGAGACACCCAAAAAAGGTTTAAATTCTATTATTAATAATAAAACATTATTAGAATGGGGAAAAGTTTTCTTAAATTTGGCAAAAAAAGGTCTTGAAAAAAGATCTATTAAAAACAGCAGCGGCAACGATGAAACAATTTTTTTGCGAAGTATTGAAGATGTATTAAATAATAATAAAAATAAAGCTGACCTTGCAATTCAAAAGTTTAAAGAACAAAAAAATTTAGAGTTTTTATATGAAAAAATTTAGAAAAATAGTTGCTATACAAGGTGACCCCATTCAGGCAATTAATGTAAAAACTGACACAACTCTTTTGCTAGCCTTAGAAGCTCAAACAAGAGGTTATAAAATTTATTATTATGAAACAAAAGATCTTACGTTTTCTAATAATTCTGTTTATGCTTTAAGTAAAGAGGTTGAATTTAATAAAAACAAGAATAAATTTTATTCTATTAAAGGCATAAAATTATTAAACCTCTCCAAAGCCAAATTTATTTTGATGAGGCAAAATCCACCATTTAATATGGATTATATTACAGCAACATTTTTACTAGAAAAAATATCAAAAAAAACTGAAATTATAAATAATCCTACTTCTGTAAGAAATATGCCAGAAAAGCTTTATTCAATTGATTTTTTAAAGTTAATGCCTCCAACAATTTTTACAAAAAGTATTGATGAAATTTGTAAATTTAATAAAAGATATAAAAAAATAGTGCTAAAACCTACGCATGGATATGGAGGTAAAAATATCCTTTTTATTAGTAAAAATATAGAAAAATCAAAAATAAAAAATTATCTAAAAAAACATGAACATGTAATGGTTCAAAAATTTATACCCGAAATCAAATATGGCGATAAACGAATTTTTATAATAGGTGGAGTTATTAAAGGAGCAATAAAACGAGTACCTAAACAAGGTTCCATTGTAAGCAATATAGGACAAGGTGGAAAGGCTTTAAAGACTGTTTTAACAAAAAGAGAAATTCATATTGCTAAGATTGTTGCAAAAAATCTTAAAAAAAACAAAATTGTGTTTGCTGGCATTGATTTGATAGGAAACTACTTAACAGGAGATATTAATATAACTTCACCAACAGGTATAAAAAATTTTAAAGATTTGACTCGTAAAGATTTATCTATTGATTTTTGGAATTATTTAGAAAAAAATAAATTAAAATAAACCTTCTATTTCGCCTTTGTCATTTAATTTAATAGAGTCAGCAGCAGGAACTCTTGGCAGTCCAGGCATAGTCATTATTGATCCGCATATAACTACTATAAATTCTGCACCACTTGATAATCTTACTTCTCTAACTGGTAGAACATGTCCTGATGGTGCACCTTTTAAATTAGGATCTGTTGAAAAACTGTATTGTGTTTTAGCAATACAAATTGGAAATTTACCAAAACCATCATCCTCCATTTTTTTTAGCTGGTCTCTAATTTTAGTATCAGCAATAACTTCACTTGCTCCATAAATTTCTTTTGCTATAGCTTCAATTTTTTTCCACAAAGGTGTTTCAGAAGAGTATAAAAATTTGAATTCATTCTTTTTTGCTTTTGAACAAAGTTCAACTACGTTGTTAGCGAGATCTTTCGTTCCTTCACTACCATTAGACCAGTGCGTGCATAGACTTACTTTAACACCAAGGTCGTAACAGTATTGTTTTATAACTTTTACTTCTTTGTCAGTATCAGTAATAAATTCATTTATACCGACTACAACTTCTAAACCAAACTTTTTAATATTTTGAATATGTTTTTCAAGATTAGGTAATCCTTTTTTTAAAGCATCTATATCTTCTTTTTTTAGATCATCTTTTTTTACTCCACCATGCATTTTTAATGCTCTAATTGTGGCAACCAAAACAACACAACTTGGTTTAATGTTTGCTTTACGACATTTAATATCTAAAAATTTCTCAGCACCTAGGTCAGCTCCAAATCCTGCTTCTGTTACAACATAATCAGATAATTTTAACGCAGTTTTTGTTGCTATAATTGAATTGCAACCATGTGCAATATTGGCAAAAGGTCCACCATGAATTATTGCAGGGTTATTTTCCAAAGTTTGTGCAATATTTGGTCTAATAGCATCTTTTAATAAAACAGTCATGGGACCATGCGCATTTAAATCTTTTGCGTATACAGGTTTCTTATCTCTAGTGTAAGCAACAGTAATATTTCCAATTTTTTCTTCTAAATCTTTTAAATTATTTGATAAACAAAAAATTGCCATCACTTCTGAAGCAACCGTAATATCAAAACCATCTTCTCTAGGAAAACCATTAGCAACACCACCTAGATTTACATTAATTGAACGAAGAGCGCGATCATTTAAATCAACAACTCGTCTCCACATAATTCTTCTAACATCAATATTTAATTTATTACCCCAATAAATGTGATTATCAATTAAAGCTGAAAGAAGATTGTGAGCAGAGGTGATTGCATGAAAGTCACCTGTAAAGTGTAAGTTAATTCTTTCCATAGGAACAACTTGAGCGTAACCACCACCAGCCGCTCCACCTTTCATTCCAAAAGATGGTCCAAGACTCGGTTCTCTCAAACAAACAATTGATTTTTTTCCAATCTTATTTAATCCATCACTTAATCCAACAGAGGTTGTTGTTTTACCTTCACCAGCGGGTGTCGGCGTAATAGCGGTTACCAAAACTAAATGGCTATTTTTTTCTTTAATTTTGTTTATATATTCTAAATTAATTTTAGCTATATAGCGCCCCATCGGCATAAAAGCTTGTGGTTCATCCGGAACACTAAGCTTTGCTAACACATTTTTTATAGGCTGCATTTTAGTCTCTCTAGCTATTTCAATATCTGATTTTATAGTATCCATTGGCACTGCTATACCTAAAAAAGTATATTATGTATACAAAATATTTTTAAGACCTTTTACAATTTAATAAGTTTATATTAGATTAAGAAAATGCAAAAATATTCAATTTTTAGTCTAATTAAAAACGCTTTTAGCAACCATCAGAACTGGGATGTTGTATGGAGGGATCCTGCACCTAAAAAGGAGTATGATGCAATTATTATTGGAGCCGGAGGGCATGGATTAGCTACAGCATACTATCTGGCTAAAGAACACAAAATTACAAATATAGCTATTTTAGAAAAAGGATGGATAGGAGGAGGTAATGTTGCAAGAAATACAACTATACTTAGATCAAACTATATGTGGGATGCAAATGGACTTTTTTATGAACATGGAATGAAACTTTGGGAAAACTTATCTCAAGAATTAAATTATAATGTTATGTATTCTCCAAGAGGAATTATTAATCTTGCTCATTCAGATGCACAATTAAATACATATTCACGTAGAGGAAATTCTATGAGGTTAAATGGAATTGATGCAGTGATGTTAGGAAGAAAAGAATTAAAAAAAATGATACCTTTCGCTGACTTTTCTTCTGCTAGATTTCCTATCTTTGGTGCGTTAATGCAGCCCCGTGGTGGTACAGCTCGACATGATGCAGTAGCATGGGGATACGCAAGACAAGCTGATTCAATGGGTGTAGATATTATTCAGCACTGTGAAGTACAAGGTTTTGAAGTTCAAGATGGAAAAATTAAAGGCGTACAAACGTCCAGAGGTAATATTAAAACAAAAAAAATAGGACTATGTGTTGCTGGAAGCACATCTTTATTAGCTGAAAAATTAAATATGAAATTACCTATAGAAGCTCATGTGCTACAAGCATGCGTTTCTGAACCAGTAAAACCTTTTCTAGATCATGTTGTTACATTTGGAGCTGGACATTTTTACTGCAGCCAATCTGATAAAGGTGAAATGGTAATGGGAGGCGATTTAGATGGTTATAATAGTTACGCACAAAGAGGTAATCTTCCAACCTTACAACATGTTTTATCTGAAGGAGTTGCAATGTTTCCGAATTTAAGTCGATTGAAAATGCTAAGGACTTGGGGTGGAATAATGGATATGTCGATGGACGGATCTCCTGTTATTGACAAAAGTCATATCGAAGGACTTTATTTAAATTTTGGTTGGTGTTATGGAGGTTTTAAAGCCACTCCAGTTTCAGGGTGGACTTTTGCACACACTATAGCTCAAGATAGACCTCATGAATTAAATAAAAAATTTACATTGAATAGATTTAATACTGGTGATCTTTTAGATGAAAAAGGTGTAGGTACAAAAACTTGGATTGGATAAATAATGTTAGAAATTAAATGTCCTTATTGCGGTAAGAGATCTCAAAATGAGTTTTCATATGGCGGTGACGCTACTGTAAAAAGGCCAGATTTAGAAAAAGAAGTTTCAGATAAAGAATGGGATGATTTTCTTTATTATAGAAAAAATCCAAGAGGAGAACATTCAGAGTTATGGCACCATGTAGCGGGGTGTAGACAATGGTTTAAAGTTTTAAGAAGCACCATAACCCATGAAATTTTTAAAACAGTTAAAATGAATGAAGAATTATAATTTTTATGTCAGAAAAATTTAGATTAGATAAAGTTGGTTACATTAACAAAAATAAAAAAATTTCATTTAAATTTAATGGAAAAAAATATTTTGGTTACAAAGGTGATACTTTGGCTTCAGCTTTATTGGCAAACGGAGTTCATTTGATTGGAAGAAGTTTTAAATATCATAGACCAAGAGGTTTTATTGGGGCTGGAGTAGAAGAATCTAATGCTCATGTGCAATTATATTCTGGAGCTAAAACAGAACCCAATGCAATGGCTACAACAGTTGAGCTAGTAGAAGGATTGGTAGCTAAAAGTCAAAACTGTTTTCCATCAGTTTCATTTGACTTAGGTGCAATAAATAATTTTTTAAGTAAATTTTTTCCAGCTGGTTTTTATTATAAAACATTTATGTGGCCTAAAAGTTTTTGGTATAAGATTTATGAACCTGTAATTAGAAAAGCTGCTGGGTTAGGTGTGGCTCCATTAAAACCAGATCCTGAGAGGTACGAACATAAGTATGAATATTGTGACATTTTAATTGCCGGCTCGGGACCTTCAGGATTAGCTAGCGCTTTAGCTGCAGCAAAAAATGGAGCTAGAGTAATTTTAGCCGAAGATAAGCCACGTTTTGGCGGGAGTTTATTAACTGATGAGGTCACTATTGGTAATAAAAAAGGCAAAGATTGGGCTGATGAAACAATTGAGCAACTTAAATCAATGCCTAATGTAATTGTAAAAAATAGATCTCAAGTGTTTGGGTACTACGATCACAATATGACGGTTATGCTGGAGAGAACAAAAGATCATATTGAAAACCCAAGCGAATATACACCAAGACAAAGACTTTGGTATATTAGAGCTAAAGAAGTAATTATTTCAACAGGGTCAATAGAAAGACCTTTAGTTTTTGGCAATAACGATAGGCCAGGAATTATGTTGGCGTCAGCAGCAAAAGAATACATGAAAGTTTATGGAGTTCTTGTTGGCAAAAAACCAATCATCTTTACTAATAATGATAGCGGATATGATACTGCCATAGATTTTAAAAAGAATGGGGTAGATCCATTAGTTTTAGATATTCGATCTAATTCTGAAGGATCAGTTGTGAAAGAAGCCAAAAACTTAAATATTGATATTAAGTTTTCATATGGGGTAGTTAATGCAATTGGCTACAGAAAAGTAAATTCAGCTTTAATAGGAAAATTAAATGATAAAAAATCAGGTTATGAAAGTTTAGAAAGTATTAATTGTGATTGTATATGTGTTTCTGGAAACTGGACGCCTACAGTTCATCTGTCTTCACAATCTGGAAATAAATTAAAATTTGATGAAAAAATTAATGCATTTATTCCTAATCAACCAAGACAAAATGAAAGTACAATTGGATCTGCTAATGGTTTATTTACATTAAAAAGTACGTTAGAGGAAGGTTTTAAAAAGGGTTATGATTTATCAAAAAAAATAACTGATAAAGATTTAAAAATCCCCGTACCAATGTCTAACGAAAGAAGTTATGGCAAACAAGATAAGTTTTGGTGTATGCCTCTACCAAAAAATAAACAATACAAAAGGTGTGTAGATTTTCAAAATGATGTTTATGTTTCTGATATAGAGTTAGCGGTAAGAGAAGGTTTCCGATCGATTGAGCATGTTAAGAGATACACAACATTAGGAATGGCTACCGACCAAGGAAGAACGAGCAATCTAAATGGATTACAATTAGTTTCAAACATTGAAAAAAAAATAGTGCCAGAAGTAGGTCATACCACTTTTAGACCACCATACACACCTGTAACTATAGGAGCCATTGTAGGAAGAGAAGTAGGTAAATATTATCGCCCAACAAGAAAATCACCTATGCATAATTGGCATGAAAATAATAACGCTGTTTTTGTTGATGCTGGCCTTTGGTTAAGACCTCGTTATTACAAACAAGATAACGAAACACTTGCAGAAGCAGCAAAGCGTGAAGCTACAAATGTTAGAAATAATGTGGGTATTTGTGATGTTACCTCACTTGGTAAAATAGATATTAAAGGTCCAGATAGTGCAGAATTTTTAAACAGAATCTACACAAATGCCTGGAAGAAATTACCAATTGGTAAAGCTCGGTATGGAGTAATGTTAAGAGAGGATGGAATTGTTTTTGATGATGGAACAACAACAAGGATTTCAGAAAATCATTATCATATGACCACAACAACAGCTCAAGCAGTTAATGTTTTGTCTCATTTAGAATATTATTTACAAGTAGTTTGGCCAGAGTTAAATGTTAATGTTTTATCAATTACAGAGCAATGGGCAGGAGTAGCTGTTGCTGGACCCAATTCACGAAATTTATTGAAAAAACTTTTTCCAGATACAGATGTTTCTAAAGAAGGTATTCCATTTATGGGATTTAAAGAAGCAGATTTATTTGGAGTTCCTGCTAGAATTTTTAGAATTTCTTTTTCTGGAGAGTTAGCTTACGAATTAAACGTTGAGTCAGGATATGGAATTTTTATGTGGGAAAAAATAATGGAACTAGGAAAGGAAATGAATATCGAACCTTATGGAACAGAGGCGCTTTCAACTCTAAGGATAGAAATGGGTCACGTTGCTGGATCTGAAATAGATGGGAGAGTTATTGCTTCAGATCTTTCATTAGATGGAATGTTAAGCAAGAAAAAAGATTTTATTGGAAAAAGATCTTTGAAGAGAAAAGCTTTTTTAAACCCTGAGAGAGAGAAAATTGTTGGTGTGGTTCCATTAGATAAAAAAACTATGATACCAGAAGGATCTCATTTAGTAAGTGACAATAATGCAAAACTACCCAATCCCAAACTTGGCCATATCTCAGCATCATGTTGGAGTGTTGAATACAACAATCCATTTTCCTTAGCTATCTTAAAAGATGGAAAGAAAAAAATTGGAGAGAAGCTTTTTGCTCTAGCTCCTCTTAAAAATCAGAGTATACCTGTAAAAATAGTATCTTCACATTACGTTGATCCCAAAGGAGAAAGAGTGAGGTCATGACAGCTATTTCACCATTACAGTCTATTCATAAAAAAAGTCTCTTTGGAGATCATCACAAGAAAAATGAAGATGACTTATTACATATAAAAGAAATAAAAAATTTATATATTATTCAGATTGTTTTTTATAAAAACTCTCAAATTAAATTAGATAATATTAAAATTCAAAACTTAGAAATTCCTTTACATAACTTGCAAGTTTCAAGTAATGCAAATACAAGAATTCTTTGGAATGGACCAAATACTTGGTTAGTTGTTTCTAAAAAAGAAGATATTATGCAAAGCATTAAAGAAACCTGTGATGATGAAAACTTTGCTGTAACTGATATATCTCATTCACGGGCAATAATACAAATTAAAGGACCTCAGGCTAAAGAAGTTTTAAAAAAAGGCTCTCCACTCAATTTTAATGATTTTAATAAAAATACTTGTGCTGGTTCAGTTTTCCATGGAATAAATATTGTAATCGATTGCATCGATGATCAATCTAATACATTGCTTTCAACAGACTCCTTTAATTTACTTACACTAAGAAGTTTTGGAGAATCTTTATATCATCACATAACTGATGCATCTTTAGAGTTTGGTTATCTGGGTACATAGTTTAAATTTCATCCATTTCAAGGTGAAGTTTTTTACCCGTATATGGATGTTTATTTGCTATAGCTTCGTTTAATTCAACACCTAAACCAGGTTTTGTGGATGGAATAACATACCCATTTTTCCAAGCAACAGGCTCTTTAAGAATTTCTGAATAAAAATCTTTCCAACCTTTAACTCCCTCTAATATCAGAAAGTTAGGACTACATGTTGCAACTTGAATATTGGCCGCTCCTACTATTGGCCCACAATAAAGATGAGGAGCAATTTGAGCATAATGAGTTTCTGCTAGACCAGCTATTTTTTTTGCTTCTAATATTCCTCCAACTCTCCCTAGATTCATTTGTAGAATGCTAGCTCCTTTTACCTGTAAGATTTTTGAAAATTCATATTTTGTAGTTAATCTTTCACCAGTAGCTATTGGTATTGTAGTTGATAAAGCTACTCTTCCCATTTCTTCAAAATTTTCAGGAGGCACTGGCTCTTCAAACCACATGGGATCAAATTTTTCTAAACGTTTTGCTAGTCTTATTGCAGAAGATGATGTCATTTGACCATGCGTTCCAATTAAGAGATCACATTTATTTTTTACTGATAAATGAATAGTTTCTACAAAATTTTCTACTTTAACAAGCTCTTCTAAAGAAAGATTTCTTGGATCTAAAGGAGTATACGAGCCAACTGGATCAAATTTAACTGCAGTAAAACCTTTTTCGATATATTCATTTGCTCTTTCAGCAGCGAGCTCAGCATTAGTGTAGACATTCATTTTATCTGATTTTTCTGGATATAGGTAAGTATAGGAACGTAATTTTTTATGTACTTGTCCACCCAGCAATTCATAAATTGGTTTACCCAATTCTTTACCAATTATATCCCAGCATGCCATTTCAATACCGCTAATTATTCCCATAAGAGAAATATCTGGCCTTTGCGTATAGCCACTTGAGTATATTGTTCTCCATAATTTTTCTATTTTAAAAGGATCCTTGTCTTTTACGTATCTTTCAAATACATCCTCAATCATTTTTAAAACAACGTTTGGATGAAAGGGGACGGAATAAATTTCTCCATACCCTATAATATCTTTATCAGTAATTAGTTTTACAAATATCCAATATCTTCCACCAAAATGTGGAGGAGGGTTGCCCACAATAAAAGTTTTTATTTTTTTTAATTTCATAATTTTCAATTTTACTAATAAATTTCACATGAAATAGCAAAAATTGCAATCATAAGTTGTTCTTAGGGTTACATATTTTTTTAATATGTGTTTGAATGCTAACTTTATTAATAATTAATAATAATGAGGATTAAAATGAAGACAATTAAAAATCTAATAGTTTCTGCAATAGTTGCTTTAAGTTTTACGTTTTTTAACGTAAACGCAAACGCAGCTTGTGGAAATATAACGATTGCAAATATGAACTGGGCCTCTGCTAATTTGATGGCTGAAGTTGATAAAGTTATCTTAGAAAAAGGTTATGGCTGTACAGTTGAGCTAATACCAGGCGCAACAATGCCAACTTTTACATCTATGAATGAAAAAGGTGAGCCAGATGTAGCTCCTGAATTTTGGGCAAATGCTGCACTTGAAGCTTTAACAAAAGCTACGGGTGAAGGCAGAATGCACCAAGTAAATTTATCACCAATAAAAGGTTTAGGTGAAGGATGGTGGATACCACCGAGTACTTTAGAAAAACATCCTGAACTAACAACTGCTGCTGCTGTTTTGGCTAGACCGGATTTATTTCCACATCCAGAAGATGCATCAAAAGGTGGTTTTCATATATGTCCTCCAGGATGGGCTTGTGAGTTAATAAACAAGCAAATGTTCGTAGGTTGGGGTATGGAAGCTAAAGGATGGAAAATAGTAGAAACAGGTTCTCAAGCTGGGCTAGATGGAACAATAGCAAAAGCCGTTGAGCGTGGTGAGAATTGGTTTGGATATTATTGGACGCCAACAACTATTATTGGGAAATACCAAATGGTAGGTCTTGATATGGGTAAATGGGGTGGTGATGATAACTGGCACAAATGTTTAATTAAATCTGAACAAGATTGCGCAACCCCAAAACAATCTAAATGGATTAAGTCTGAAGTTTATACAATTACTACAGACAACTTCAAAAAAACAGCTGGTAAAGATGGTATGAAATATCTTAAAAAACGTACTTATCCAGGTGAAGTAATGAATACAATGTTAGTTTATATGGCTGACAACCAAGCTGAAGGTGCCGATGCAGCTATTGAGTTCTTAAAAAAACATGAAGATGTTTGGACTAAATGGGTATCAGGCAAAGTTGCTAAGAAAGTTAAAGCAGCACTTTAAAAAATAGAATTATCGAACCCGCTTCAATAGCGGGTTCGATTTAGAGGAACATATAATAGAATTAACAATGTCATTCTTAAATCAAATACCCACTATGGACAGAGATTCCTTAAGGGAATTAAAAAAAGGTATTGATTTAAGCTTTAGAGATTTTTCAAGAGCTTACGGTGAAGCAATAGAAGGTTTTTTTGATCCATTGCTTGCATTTTTAATATGGCTTGAAAAATTATTAGTTATAACTCCTTGGCCGATTGTTATTGGTGTTTTTGGTTTATTAGCCTGGATTGGATCAAGAAGTATTAAATTAGTTATAGGAACAATAACCTGTTTTATTGTTATTGGCTATTTTGGAATGTGGGAAAATTGTATGGCTACTGTTGCCATTATATCTGTAGCAACACTAGTATGCATTGTAGTTGGAATACCCATTGGTGTTCTAATGTCAAAATCTAGTAGGGTAGAAAAATCTGTTTTACCTGTTTTAGATATGATGCAAACTATTCCAAGCTTTGTGTATCTTATTCCAATAATAATGTTGCTTGGTATCGGAAAAGTTCCAGGTTTAATAGCTGTATGCATATATGCTTTACCACCAGTAGTTAGATTAACTAACCTTGGTATAAGAGAGGTCGATAAAGAAACACTAGAAGCATGCGAAGCCTTTGGCGCGACACCATTACAAAAATTGATATCTGTACAAATCCCTTTGTCCCTTCCAACAATATTTGCTGGTATAAACCAAACAATTATGATGGCTTTAGCTATGGTAGTTATTGCATCAATGATAGGAGTAAAAGGACTTGGCGTTCCTATACTACAAGCAATATCAAACCAATACTTAGCTTTAGGTTTAATGAATGGATTGGCAATCGTAGCTCTCGCAATAATTTTTGATAGAGTAACACAAAAATATGGTCAAAGAATGCAAAAGCATAGAGGACAAAAAAAATAAGCTAAAAAAATTAGTAATTATTTTTGTTAAGTATTTTTTCTAAGCTTGGGTAGATGACATCAGCAATTTT
>CAJQRW010000034.1 GCA_905612415.1 uncultured Pelagibacteraceae bacterium | reverse complement strand
AAAGAATTAAAAAGTGGAGATTTTTTAAATGCAAAAGATTTTTTTAGAATAAAAAGCAATCTAAGCAATGAAAAAATATATCACCACATAGGAATTTATGCCTTTACAGATCAAGCGCTAACCAAGTATGTAAAACTTTCTAGATCTAAATTAGAAATAGAAAGAAACTTAGAGCAAATGAGAGCTATGGAAAATAAGATGCCTATAAAAGTAGGCCTAAGTGATTCTAACCCTTTAGGTGTAGATACGGAAGAAGATTTAATAAAAGTAAGTCAAGAAATGAATTAATTATGAAAAAAAAAATAAAAGTAGCTTTTCAAGGAGAAAAAGGAGCTTACTCTCATTTGGCATGTTTAGAGGTTTTCCCTAATATAGAATCAGTTCCTTGCCCCACATTTGAAGAAGCTTTTCAATTAGCACAAGATAATCCAGAATATAAAATTGTTATACCTATAGAAAATTCTTTAGCAGGTAGAGTTGCTGACATACATTACTTGATCCCTAAGTATAAACTTCAAATCCATGCAGAACATTTTCAAAAAGTTTCACATAATTTGCTTGGAATTAAAGGAGCAGAGATAAAAGATATAAAAACTGTTAGAAGTCATTCACAAGCGATAGGTCAATGTAAAAAAATGATTTTACAAAATAAATTGGAACCAATTATAGCTGCTGATACTGCTGGATCAGCAAAGTACATCTCTGCAAAAAAAGACAAAACAGAATCTGCGATAGCTTCAGTATTGGCTGCAAAAATTTATGATTTAGATATAATAAAAAAAAACGTAGAGGATGAGTCTGGAAATGTGACAAGATTTTTTATAATGGCAAACGAAACTAAACATCCAGAAACTAAAGATAAAAAATATATTACAAGCTGTATCTTTAAATTAAAAAGTGTTCCAGCAGCTCTTTATAAGGCCTTAGGTGGCTTTGCAACAAATGGTGTAAACTTATGTAAATTAGAAAGTTTTTCAGTCAAAAATACATTTGATCAAGTAAACTTTTATATTGATATAGAGGGTCATATAGAAGACCCGCAATTACAAAAAGCACTAGAAGAATTAGGGTTTCATACAGAAAAATTAGATGTTTTAGGGGTTTACGAGGCAAACAATTTTAGACTTACCAACAAATAAACAACCTATAGGTATATTGTAGTTTTTATTTTGATACTGATATAATAAAAGTGGAGGCTGGCAATGGGTGGAATTTTTTGCATAACCCAGTCAGAACGGAAACGTAGCAGCTGTAACAAAATATTTCAGGTTATTGTTCAGTCTCCTAAGATTTAAAAATGGAAAAAAATATAAATAGTGTTTTAGCATTAAAGTATAGACCAAAAAATTTTAAAGAATTAATTGGGCAAGACATAATTGTTGAAACTATAACAAACTCCATAAAATTAAATAAGCTGCCTAACGCATATTTATTTACTGGGATAAGAGGTGTTGGAAAAACAACAACAGCAAGATTGGTTGCAAAATCATTAAATTGCAAGAATGGGATAGAAAATTTGTGTAATGATGTTTTGTGTGAGCACTGTGAAGGTATAACAAACTCAAACCATCTTGATGTTTTAGAAATGGATGCTGCATCAAAGACAGGGATAGATGATGTTAGAGAATTAATTGAATCTTCTAAATATAAACCTACTAGTGCAAAATATAAAATAATAATTTTAGATGAGGTCCACATGTTATCAAAACAGGCATTTAATGGATTATTAAAAACATTGGAGGAACCACCACCACATCTAAAATTTATTTTTGCTACAACAGAAATAAAAAAAATACCAGTAACAATAGTTTCTAGATGTCAAAGATTTGATTTACATAGAGTGTATGTGGAGGATTTAGTTAAAAATCTTAAAAAAATAATAAAGATCGAAAAAGGCAAAATTTCAAACGGCGCATTATTATTAATTTCTAAAGCTGCAGAAGGATCGGTAAGAGATTCTCTTTCTCTTTTAGACAGAGCTTTAGTAAGCAAAGATGATGAAGAAAATGAGATCAGCGAAAAGTTTATAAGAAAAATGTTAGGTATAGCCGATAAGACAAAACTACTGAATTTACTAAACTATATTTTTGAAGGACATCAAAAAAAATCTATCGATCTACTTAGAGAAATGATAAACGAGGGTTTAGAGCCTAATAAT
>CAJQRW010000033.1 GCA_905612415.1 uncultured Pelagibacteraceae bacterium | reverse complement strand
ATATATCCTCATTTTTAATATCTATTAAGTCCCCTGTATCTTGATCATAAAAATGGTGGTGGCTTTTTGAATTGGTGTCAAAAAAAGTCTTGTTACCTTGTAGAGATATTTCTTTTAAATAACCTCTATTCTTAAAAGCATGCACTGTATTGTATACCGTCGCAAGAGAGAGATTGCTCTTTGTGTTTTTTTCAATTTTATTTTTTAAATTATCAATTGTAAAATGGAACGTGTCTTTTCTATCAAAAAGAACCTTGCATATAGCAAGCCTTTGTTTGGTTGGCCTTAATCCAGATGATCTTAATCGAGTAATAAATTCATTTTTCATGGCAAATTTTTAGTTTTTTGTGTTATTTACAGCTTATAATTATTCTAAACTAAATATATGTAATTACGTTATTAAATCAAGTACTAATTTATCTATATGTTAAAAAAAAATAGCTTTAATTATGAAGAATTAATCGATTGTGCTAATGGAAAATTATTTGGACCCGGTAATGCAAAACTACCTTCCCCTCCAATGTTAATGTTTGATAGAATTACAAATGTTCAAGAAGATAATGGGAAATATAATAAAGGATTAATTGAAGCTGAGTTGGATATAGAAAAAAATTTGTGGTTTTTTAATTGTCACTTTAAAGGAGACCCTGTAATGCCTGGTTGCCTTGGATTGGACGCTATGTGGCAATTAGTAGGATTTTATTTAGGGTGGAAAGGGGAACCAGGTAAAGGCAGAGCTCTAGGAGTTAATTCTGTTAAATTTATAGGCGAAGTACTTAGATCAGCTAAAATTGCAAGGTATGAAGTAAATATTAAAAGAATTTTAAAAAAAGAAGGAGCTGTTGTAGGATTAGCTGATGGAACTTTATACGCAGATAATAAATCGATATATCAGGCGGAGAACTTAAAAGTAGGATTATTTAAAAAATGAGAAGAGTAGTAATAACTGGAATAGGAATAGTTTCTTGTATTGGAAATAATCAGTCTGAAGTTTTGGACTCTTTATTAAAAACAAAATCAGGAATAGTTTTTTCTGAAGACCATAAGAAATATAATTTTAGAAGTCAGGTTGTAGGCTCTATTAAAAACCTAAATCTATCAGATCGTATTGATAGAAAAAAAATAAGATTTATGGGGGATGGTTCGGCTTATAATTATATTGCAATGCAAGAATCAATTAACGATTCTGGTTTAGAGGAAAAAGATATTAGCAACGTTATGACTGGAATTATTATGGGATCGGGTGGACCTTCTATAAAAAATGTTGTTTTGGCAGTTGATACAACGAGAGAATCGGGACCAAAAAAAATGGGGCCTTGTATTGTTCCTAGAACAATGTCCAGCACAAACTCTGCAACTTTAGCCGTCCCATTTAAAATTAAAGGTATTAATTACTCAATAAGTTCAGCCTGTGCTACCAGTGGTCACTGTATAGGAAATGGTATGGAGTTAATTCAATACGGAAAACAAAACATAATATTTGCTGGTGGCGGTGAGGAGTTAAACTGGGGTATGTCGAGTATGTTTGATGCAATGACAGCATTATCTTCAAAATACAATGATACGCCAGAAAAAGCATCTCGACCTTATGATAAAGATAGAGATGGATTTATTATAGCCGGAGGTGCTGGAGTTTTAGTTCTCGAAGAGTATGAGCATGCAAAAGCTAGAGGTGCAAAGATTTATGCAGAATTAACAGGATATGGTGCTACATCAGATGGATATGATATGGTAGCTCCGTCTGGAGAAGGAGCTGCCCGATGTATGAATATGGCTTTAAAAAATTCTAAAAATAAAATTGATTATATAAATAGTCATGGAACATCTACCCCCGTTGGTGATGTTAAAGAACTAGAGGCTATTCAAACTGTATTTAAGGATAATATACCTAAAATTAGTTCAACAAAATCACTTACCGGACACTCTTTGGGAGCAACATCAGTACAAGAAGCGATATATTGCTTACTAATGATAAAAAATAAATTTATATCAGCATCGGCACATATTGAAAATATGGATGAAAAAGCAAAAAACTTCCCAATTGTAACAGAAGTACAAAAAAATAAAGAGTTAAATTCTGTAATGTCTAATAGTTTTGGTTTTGGTGGAACTAATGCAACTCTAGTTTTTGAAAAAGTAAATTAAAAAAATGTCTTTATTAAAAGGTAAAAAAGGTCTGATAATGGGAGTTGCTAATGATAGATCTATCGCATGGGGTATTTCTAAAAAATTAGCAGAACATGGAGCCGATCTTGCTTTTACCTATTTGGGTGATGCTTTAAAAAAAAGAGTTATTCCGCTAGCTAAATCTTTAAATTCTGATTTTACATTAAGCTGCAATGTAGAGAGTAAAGAAGAAGTTATAAAATTATTTGAAGATATAAAAGCAAAGTGGAATAAAATAGATTTTGTTGTTCATGCTATAGCATATTCAGACAAATCAGAGTTGTCTGGTGAGTACTTAAATACTACACGAGATAATTTCTTAAGAAGTATGTTAATATCGTGTTTCTCTTTTACGGAAGTTGCAAAAGAAGCTTCAAAAATAATGAGCAGTGGTGGTAGTATGTTAACTTTAACATACGAATCTACAAAAGTTATTCCAAATTATAATGTTATGGGTGTTTGCAAATCTGCACTAGAAACAAGTGTAAAATATTTAGCAAGAGATTTAGGTGAAAATAATATTAGAGTTAATGCAATAAGTGCAGGTCCAATTAAAACACTAGCGGCTTCTGCTATTGGAGATGCTAAATTTTTATATAAATGGAATGAAGATCATTCTTTGTTAAAAAGAAATGTAGATATAAATGATGTTGGTGGCTCAGCTTTATATTTATTAAGCGATTTAGCTGCAGCTGTGACTGGTGAAATTCATTACGTAGATGCTGGATATAACAAAGTAGGAATGCCCAATCCTAAAAATATTACTTAGAAACTGCATCCTTCATTGAAAGTTTTACTTTCCCTCTGTCAAAACCCACAACTTTAACAGAAACTTCGTCTCCTTCTTTTACAACATCTCCAACTTTTTCCACTCTCTTAGCTGCTAGTTGTGAAATATGTACAAGACCGTCCTGTTTCCCTAAAAAATTAACAAAAGCACCAAACTCCATTATTTTAACAACTTTACCTTTATAGATTTTTCCCATTTCAGGTTTGGCAACAATACTTTTTACCATTTCCATTGCTTTATTTCTCGATTCTTCATCCGGCGCTGCAATCGTAACTTCACCTGTATCTTTAACGTCTACCTTTGCTCCAGACAATTCTACAATTTCTCTTATTGTGGCTCCACCTTTTCCTATAACAGCCGCTATATCTTTTTTATCGACCATAACAGTTTCTATTTTTGGAGTATGTTTAGAAACTTCTTTTCTTGATGATTTAATAGTTTTATTCATCTCACCCAATATATAAGCTCTTCCTTCTTTTGCTTGGTTGAGTGCTTGCTCCATAATTTCAAAAGTAATTCCTGTAATTTTTATATCCATTTGCAACGACGTTATTCCTTCTTTAGTGCCTGCAACTTTAAAATCCATGTCTCCTAGATGATCTTCATCTCCTAAAATGTCTGACAACACTGAAAATTCATCTTTTTCTTTTATTAAACCCATTGCTATTCCTGCAACCGGCTCTTTCATTGGAACAGCTGCATCCATTAATGCCAAAGATGCTCCACATACTGTTGCCATAGATGATGAGCCATTTGATTCTGTTATTTCTGAAACAACTCTTATAGTGTATGGAAATTTTTCTTTTTCAGGTAATGAAGAATTTATTGCTCTCCAAGCTAACTTTCCATGACCAACCTCTCTTCTTCCTGTTCCTATTCTACCTGTTTCTCCAACAGAAAATGGTGGAAAATTATAGTGTAACATAAATCTAACTCGCTTTTGCCCTTCTAAACTTTCAATTCTTTGCTCATCATCTGACATCCCTAAAGTTGTAACTACTAATGCTTGCGTTTCTCCTCTGGTAAACAAAGCTGACCCATGTGTTCTAGGTAAAACTCCTACTTCACATTTAATATCTCTAACATCAGACAAACCTCTGCCATCAATTCTTTTTTTAGTTTTGAGTATCCTGCCTCTAACTATATCTTTTTCTAAATGTTTTAATTGTAGTGAAACTTCTAAATCTGAATAAGTTTCATCACCTTCAAATAGAGATTTACATTTTTCTGTTGCTAAATTAATCATTTCAGATCTTTTTTTCTTATCTTTTTCAGAAAATGCTTTTTCTAAGTCTTTTGTTAGTTCTTTGGAAATTTTTGTTTTTAAATCTGTATAATCTTTTTCTTGTACAACCCATGATCCTTTTGCGCATTTTTTAGCAAGTGACTCTATTGCTTTAATAACTGGAACAAATTTTTCATGTCCGAATTTAACTGCATCCAACATTTGCTTTTCTGTCATGCCAGAAGTTTCTGACTCTACCATTAATACAGCGTCTTTTGTTCCCGCTACTACTAGGTCTAACTTAGATTCTATTAATTGTTCTTTTGAGGGATTTAAAACATATTCATCATTTATATAACCTACTCGTGAGGCGGCTATAGGTCCTTGAAAAGGTAATCCTGATATTGCTAAAGCAGCCGAAGATGCAATTATTGATAGTATGTCAGCTTCATTCTCGTTGTCATAAGAAAGGACAGTCGGCAAAATTTGTACTTCGTTTCTAAAGCTTTCTGGAAATAAAGGTCTTATGGGTCTATCAATCAGTCTAGATATTAAAGTTTCTGCTTCAGTTGGTCTTGCCTCTCTTTTAAAATAACCACCAGGTATTTTTCCTGCAGCATAATATTTTTCTTGATAATTTACTTGAAGTGGAAAATAATCGTTATCAGGATTAACTTTTTTTCTTCCAACTACTGTTGAAATAACAACCGTTTCTCCTAAAGTTGCTATTATAGCTCCATCAGCTTGTCTTGCAATTTTTCCTGTTTCTAATTTGAGTTTTTTTCCACCCAACTCTAATTCTTCTTTAAAAATTTTAAACATTTATTTTCTTAAATTTAATTTTTCCAATATTTTTTTATATGAATCTAAATTTTTCCTTTTAAGATATGCCAGCAAACGTTTTCTTTGATTTACAGCTTTTAACAATCCTCTTGTTGAATGTTTGTCATTTTTATTTTTTTTAAAATGATCTGATAAGTAATTTATTTTATTGCTTAATAATCCTATTTGCACTTCCGAAGACCCAACATCTTTTGAATTAATTTTTAACGAGTCTATTATTTCTTTTTTTTGGTTTGACATAATTATTTATTTTTTTGTATCAGTTTCTCTATTTTTTCAGCATAATCAAATGATTTATCACTTACAAAAGACACTTTTGGTAAAAATTTCATATCAATCTTTTTTGATAAAGCCTTTCTTATAAGATAAGAGAACTCAGTTAAAGCATTAACTGCTTTTTTTGTGTCTTTTCCTCCTAATGGTATCACATATGCTCTTGCATTTTTTAAATCAGGGCTCATTCTCACCTCTGTAACAGTAATATTTCTGGTGTCTAAAGTAGGAACTTTTGCTTCATCTCTTAAAAAAATTTGCCCTAAAGATTGTTTTATTAGCTCTCCAACTCTTAATTGCCTTTGTGAAAAAGGTATATTTGCACTTTCCCTAATCATTAAATTCTTCTTTCGGTTTCTATAATCTTATATACTTCGATTACATCTTTTTCCTTAAAATCAGCAAAATCTTTTAAAGTTATGCCACATTCAAGACCTGCCGCAACCTGTTTTGCTTCATTTTTTTCTCTAAATATGCTGCCGATCGAACCTGTATATAATACATTTCCATCTCTTATCAACCTTGCATTTAAATTGTTTACTATTTCCCCATCTATAACTTTTGAACCAGCTACTTTACCAATTTTTGAAACTTTAAAAATAGCTTGAACTTCAGCTGAACCTACTAACTGTTCCTTGATGTCTGGTTTTAATAGACCGGATAACGAATTATTTATAAAATCTAGAACTTCATAAATTATATTAAAATACTTAACTGTCACTTTGTGAGTTTCAGCTAATTTTTTAGCCTCCTTATTTGGTCTTACATTAAAACCTATAAGAATTGCATTAGAAGCTCTAGCTAAAGTAACATCGGTTTCTGTAATAACCCCAATGTTTGATAAAATTATTTTTGGAAGCACTTCGGCATGTTCAATTTTTTCAATAGAAGTTTTAATAGCTTCGCTAGAACCTTGAACATCAGATTTGATAATTATGGCAAGTTCTTTTGGTTCTGTTGCGCTACTAAAGACAGATTCTTTATTAGCTGCTATTAACGGCGATTGTGATGTTTCATTATCTTCAATTCTATATTTATTAATCTTCTTAGCTTTCTCTTCAGAATTTACTACTATAAAATCATCCCCAGCTAATGCAGAATTATTCATACCTAAAATTTCTACTGGGGTAGACGGTAATGCTAAATCAATATTTTTACCACCATCGTTTATCATTGCTCGTATTTTTCCCCAAGTTTTTCCACTCACAAAATAATTTCCTTTTTCTAAACTTCCATTTACTACTAACACTGTTGATACTGGTCCTTTACCTTTATCAATTCGTGATTCTAAAATAATTCCAGAAGCGAAGCCTTCGAAATTAGCTTTTAAATCCAATAGATCTGATTGCAATGTAATGCTTTCCATAAGTTTATCTAAATTTTTTCCCGTTGTTGCTGAAACTTCAGAAAACAATGTGTCTCCACTTAATTCTTCTGCGATAAGTTCATATTGTAAAAGTTCATTTTTTATTTTCTGTGGGTCAGCTGCAGGTAAATCACATTTGTTAATTGCGACAATTATAGGAACTTTTGCAGCCTTAGCATGTTTTATTGCCTCTATAGTTTGAGGTTTTACTCCATCATCAGCCGCCACTACAAGAACTACTATATCTGTTACTTTAGATCCTCTTGCTCTCATTTCAGTAAAAGCTGCGTGGCCGGGTGTATCTATAAAAGTAATATTTTTCCCTTTTTCAGTTTTTACTTTATAGGCACCAATATGCTGTGTTATGCCGCCATGCTCTCCTGCTACTACGTTAGTTTTCCTCAAAGCATCTAGTAATGAAGTTTTTCCATGATCTACATGGCCCATAACTGTTACTATTGGCGGTCTGGATTTTAAGTTTTTCTCAATCTTTTGAGTAGGCTTAAAAATATTTACATCTGGTTTTTTTTCTCTTATTGGAATGTTTCCAAACTCTTTTACAAGATATTCGGCAGTATCTGCATCAATTGTATGATTAATGGTTGCCACAACACCCATACCTAAAAGATGTTTAATTATTCCACTTGCTTGTGTGGCCATTCTATTGGACAATTCTTGAATGCTAATTTTGTCTGGTATATCCACCTCTCGAACAACTTTTTTAAGTTCAAGTTTGGTTTCTGAACTTTGGCTTTTCTTTTCTTTAAGTCTAGCTCTTTTTACTGAAGCTAAACTTCTTTCTTTTCCATCTAGAGCTTCGTCATCTAAAGCTTTTGATAAAGTTAATTTATTTTCTCTTTTTGAAGAAAAACTCTTATCTTTTGCTAAATTATTCTTTTTTTGTTGAATAATATCCTCTTTTATAGTTTTAAATCTCTTAGTGGCCCTCTCTTCAGCCATTTTTCTAATATCAGACTTTCTGTCTGGAGAAACCCTTTTTTCACCAGAATTGATGGTAGTTTTAGGTTTATTGAAATTGTTTTCTCTTGGTTGAAATTTTTTCTCACCCCATCTTCTTTGCGGTTTTTTTTCTATAACTACTGAAGTTTTTCCACTACTTTTTGAATAATTGGAAATATTAGGCGTTTTCCCCGACGGAGCATTTAATGTCAGTTTCTTTTTTTTTTTCTTTTTTTCTTCCATAAAAAAACATTTCCTTATTTAAATACAATATCTCTAGCGCTTATTATCAACTCGTCCGCTTCATTTTTGCTCAAAGCAAATTCTTCAAGGTAGCCATCAATTTTAAATCTAACTCCTTTTTTTTCATCATAACCACCTACTAATTCATCAGTTGAAAGTTCAGCAAAGTCAGTTAAAGTTTTAATTTTTTTTGCACCCAACGTTAATAACATTCCTGGAGTAAGTCCTTTGTGATTCATTAGGTCATTATCTACACCAAGATCTTTTAATTTTTTTTCTATATTTTCTTTTTCCTTAAGCAAATATTCAGCTGCTCTTTCTTTTAATTCTTTTGCCGTATTATCATCCATTCCTTCTATTTTTGATATACTTTCCTGCGTTGCTTTATGAATCTCTTCAATTGAGGAAAAGCCTTCCGCTACCAAAAGCTGTCCCAATGTCTCGTCTAGCTCTAAATTTCCTACAAAAATTTCAGTTTTATCTTTAAATTCTGTTTGTCTTTTTTCAGATTCTTCTTTTTCAGTTAATATATCAATTTCAAAATCTATTAACTTGGATGCCAATCTAACGTTTTGCCCTCTTCTTCCTATAGCTTTACTTAAATGTTCTTCAGTTAAAATAACTTCAATTCTTTTATTTTGGTCATCAATTATTACTTTTTGAATTTCTGCAGGCGCTAATGCACTTACAACCAAAGATGCAACATCTTCTGAATGGTGAACTATGTCTATTTTTTCACCATTAAGTTCATTTACCACCGCCTGGACTCTGCTACCTCTCATGCCAACACAAGCTCCAACAGGATCAATGGAAGAATCTTTTGAATGAACACAAATTTTTGCTCTACTACCAGGATCTCTTGCTGATGATTTAATTTCAATTATTCCATCGTAAATTTCAGGAACTTCTTGAATAAACAATTTTTCCATAAACTTTGTGTGTGCTCTAGAAAGAAAAATTTGTTGTCCTTTATTTTCTCTAACAACATCATAACAATAAGCTTTTATTCTATCTCCATTTTTTAGAATTTCTCGTGGAATGAGCTCTTCTTTTCTAATAATGGCTTCAGATCTATTTAAATCTATAATTGCATTTCCGTATTCTAACCTTTTAACAATACCACTTAAAATTTCTCCTTTTTTATCAATAAAATCATTATATTGTCTTTCTCTTTCTGCTGCTCTTACGCTTTGAGTTATTACCTGTCTAGCCGTTTGTGCTGCAATTCTCCCAAAATCAACAGGAGGCAATTCTTCATATATTTCGTCGCCAATCTGTGCATTTCCTTGATCTTTTATTTTTTTAGCTTCGTCTAACGAGACTTCATTATTAAAATTTTCTGGAGCTTCCACTACTGTCACAACTTTATGAAGACTAATATTTCCACTCTCCCTATCGATTTTAGCTCTTATATCATTCTCTGAACCAAACTTAGTTTTTGCTGCTTTTTGTATGGCTGATTCCATAGAACTTAAAATGATTTCTTTGTCTATAGATTTTTCTAAAGCCACAGCCTCAGCTATTCTCAAAAGCTCTACTTTATCTGTTCTTTGATTTAACATTATTATTTATTTGTCCTTTAAAAAAAAATGGGCAAAAGCCCATTAGTGTTATTCAGATAACTTGGTCTTTATTTAATTTATATTTATGGTTTTTTCAAGGTCTACTTTTGAAAAACTGTTATTTTATCTGTTTTTTCCCAAGAAAATGAGCCATCAGACTCTGGTTCTCTTCCAAAATGTCCGTATGCAGCTGTTTTTTGGTAAATCGGTTTGTTTAGTTCTAGCATCTCTCTAATCCCTCTTGGGCTTAAATCAAAATTATCTTTAATTAATTTTTCAACATGTCTATTTTTTTCTTCATCATTATCAAATAGATCAACATAAATAGATAAAGGTTTTGAAACTCCAATTGCATAAGCTAGTTGGATTAAACATTTATCTGCAATTTTGGAAGCTACTATATTTTTTGCTAGATACCTTGATGCATATGCTGCTGATCTATCAACTTTGGAAGGGTCCTTACCAGAAAAAGCTCCGCCACCGTGAGGTGCTGCGCCTCCATATGTATCTACAATTATTTTTCTTCCTGTTAATCCAGCATCACCATCAGGACCACCAATAACAAAATTTCCAGTTGGATTAACATAAATTTCTTTTTCATCTAAACTTGTCAAAAGATTTTTCGGAATAGATTTTTCTATATAAGGTTTCACTAATTCTCTAACTTGAGATTGGTTAACTTCGGCTGAGTGTTGTGTAGAAATTACTACTGATTTAACAGCTGCGGGCATACCATCTTTATACTCAATAGTAATTTGGCTTTTATTATCTGGTTCAATATTTTTAAGTTTTCCGGATTTTCTGTCCTCAGCCATAAGTCTTAAAATTTTATGCGAATAATGAATTGGGGCTGGCATCAACACATCAGTTTCGTTGCAAGCATAACCGAACATTATTCCTTGATCACCGGCACCTTCATCTTTATTTCCAGATGCGTCTACCCCCATTGCTATATCGGTTGATTGAGAATGAAGATGACTTTCTATCTTTGTTGCATCCTTCCAAGTAAAACCCTCTTGGTCATATCCAATATCTTTAATACAATCTCTAACTTTTTGAATTAAATCATCTTTTTCAATTTTAGGTCCTCTTACTTCTCCTGCTAAAACTACTTTGTTAGTAGTTGTTAAAGTTTCACATCCCACTCTTGATTGTAGAGGTTCTGCAGCTAAATATGTGTCAACAACCATATCTGAAATTCTATCACTAACTTTGTCTGGGTGTCCTTCAGATACTGATTCGCTTGTAAATAAATAAGATTTTTTAGTCATTAAATTTTAAATTTTTTAAAAGTTAAAATTAAAAACATATACAAAAAAATTATTAAATAAAATATTTTATTTCCATAATTTGAAAATAAAGTTTTTTCATAAAAAGTGGGGAAATTTAACTCAATATCACCGGACTCTCCCTTATTAAGCGATTTAATAACTTTCCCGTTAGGATTGATAAATGCAGAAATTCCTTTATTGGCTGACCTAGCAACAAACACTCCTTCCTCAACCGATCTATAGATTGCTTTTGTAAAATGTTGAAATGGACCAATTGATTTTCCAAACCACGCGTCTTCAGAAATATTAACTAGTAAATCTGGTAGTTGATTATTGTTTTTTATTTTACCTGTATAAATAATTTCATAACAAATTAATGGTAGAATAAGTTTGTTACTAAAATCCTTACCAATATTTATTATTTTTCTATCGTTGCCAGCAGAAAATGAATTATAGCCACGAGTTATTTTTTTTAATCCAAATTTAGATAAAAAAATTTCAAATGGCAAAAATTCACCGAAAGGAACAAGATTTATTTTATTATAAGTAGACAAAATATCTAATTTATTATTTAAAACTACCATACTATTAAAATACTCTTTTTTATTTTTGTCCCCAGAAGTAATAGAGCTGTTTGCTCCCAAAATAATTAAGTGATTTTTAGAAAATTTTTGTTCAAATAAGTCTTGATACTGTTTTATATCTTCCAAATATGACTCATAAAATATTCCCTCGGGCCAAATAAATAAAGTTTTTTTATTTTTTTCCGGCTTACTTAACTTTATAAGCTCTTTTAATTGGGTCTCCTCACTTTGATTTTTATAATCAAAAAGAGAAAAGCTAGGGGATACTATTTTGACAGTAATTTTTTCATCAAATTTATAATTATTATTAATTTTTGATATTCCAAATAAATAATTTAAGATGAAAATAAATATAAGAATAAATAAAAATATTATATTTTTTTTAATTATTTGTTTTTGAAAAAAAAGTATTGGAGTACAAAAAAAAGTTATTGAAATTAAACTTAAAGCATACGTTCCTATTATTGATAGTATTTGTATAGATTCTGTTGACCAAGACCAAGTATAGGAAATTAAATTCCAAGGAAACCCAGTCATCAAATTTCCCCTTAAAAATTCAAATAAAGAAAAAAATAAGGAAAATAATAGAATATAAAAAATATTTTTTTGGGCAAAGGGACCTATTATCAAAACTGCAATACCCCAAAATATAGATAAAAAAAATGGTATAACAGTAAGAGATATGGGTATTAAATTTCTAAATTCATCGTCATGTGTTAATGCTATTGCAATCCAATAGTTACCAAATAAAAAAAAGCTAAAACCAAAAGAACAACCCAAATAAAAAAATTGTTTTTTATGTATTTTATTTTTAATATTAAAAATATTATTTTTCTTAATTTCTAAAATTAAAAATAAAAATCCAGAAAATGTAAAAAAATTTATAAATGTTAAATTGAACGGAGCAAAACTTAGTATTGTTAGAGCTCCTAATATAAAAGGGGCAAGAAATAAAACAAAAATCCTATTATTTAATAAATTATTCAAAAAAATTCCTATTATTTACAAATTAAATTTAAAATTTTTTTTTCAACTTTATTCATAATAAAATAATCTTTGTTTTTTATATGGTCATAGCCTATTAAGTGCAGAAGACCATGTATCCAAGCTTTATCAAACTCAATTCTAAAATTATTTTTAATAGATCTTCGATTAATAATTTCATAACTGATAGCAAGATCTCCTATATATATATTTTTTCCTTTTATAGATCTTAAATCGCTTGGTTGAAAATATGGAAATGATAAAACATCCGTTGATTTATTTTTATTTCTAAATTTTTTATTAAGTTTTTTTATGCTCTTTGAACTTGTTAAGAGCATAGTTAAAATTACATTTTTTTTCTTTAAGAAAGGGACAGCTGATGAAATAATATTTAATTTGGGGTTAATATATTTTTTTGGATTTTTAATTTTTTTAATCCAATGTTTGTAATTTATCTCAACATTAATCTTAATCATTACTATTCTTTTGATAAGCTTCGACGATTTTTGTTACTAGAGGATGTCTAATTACGTCATGATGGTCAAAATTTATAATTGATATTTCTTTAATACCCTTAAGTATTTTTTGTGAATCTATTAAACCGGATTGATTTTTATTTGGTAAATCAACTTGTGAAGGGTCACCATTAACAACAAGTTTAGAATTTTCTCCAATTCTAGTCAAAAACATTTTGATTTGCGTTTTTGTCGCATTTTGTGCCTCATCAAGAATTGCAAAAGAATTTTTTAAAGTACGTCCTCTCATAAATGCCAGAGGTGCTATTTCGATTTCACCGGTTTCAATCTTTCTTTGAATTTTTTCATAATCAAATAGATCGTGAAGGGAGTCGTATAAAGGTCGCAAATATGGATCAATTTTTTCTTTCAAGTCTCCGGGTAAAAAACCTAATCTTTCGCCTGCTTCAACTGCTGGTCTTGATAGTATTATTCTTTCAACCTTTTTTTCTAATAACATTGTTAAAGCTACAGCAACTGCTAAATAAGTTTTACCTGTACCTGCTGGACCAAGTGACATAGTAATTTGATTTTTTTTAAGGGCTCTAACGTAATCTTTTTGTTTTTTAGATCTCGGTATTACTGTTTTTTTTGGTGTTTTTATAATTTCATCTAAAGTTTCTGAGGATACTCCACTTTTTGCAATTTTTATCATGTCTCTATTTAGAGATGTAGTTACATCGTTTTTTTCTATCTTTTTATCAGATTTAAATCGTTCAATTAAATATTGAATTGCTTCTTTAACTTTTTCATTTACATTTTTATCTCCTTTTATAGATATTGAATTTCCTCTAAAATAAATTTTAGAACCACTAATTTTCTCTAATTCTCTAAGGTTGTTATCAAAAGAACCCACCACGCCCATTAAAATTTTGTTATTAAATATATTTATATTTATTGAATTGTCGTCTCCATAAGCTATTGATACTTCATTATCATTTATTTGATTCTTATTTAATTTTTCCAAGATTATGCTACTTTCATTTTATTGTTTTCTTTAAATCCAAATAAACTATTTTGATTATAAGACGTAATTTTAACAATCACCAGTTCGCCTGGATTGCATTTATCAGACTCAAATTTAACTGGAATCATGTGCCTTGTTCTACCAAAATACTTTTCCTGTCCTTTAATTTTATTTTCAACTAGAACTTCACAATTTTGGTCAAGATAGGTTTTATTATCATCTATTTGTATATTTTTTAATAAATGTTGCAATTTTTTCAGTCTTTCTTTGCTTTCTAATAAATTGTTAAGATTTTTTTTAGCAGATGGTGTGCCTGGTCGTGCACTAAAAATATATGAATAAGAATTAATAAAACTTACTTTCTCGATGATATTAATTGTTTCATCAAAATCTTGTTGTGACTCTTCTGGATATCCTATTATAAAATCACTCGAAATTTTTATATCTTTATTAATATTTTTTAGTTTTTTAATAATAGATAAATAATACTCTCTGTCGTGTTTCCTATTCATTAATTTAAGAATCTTATTAGAGCCACTTTGAATTGGAAGGTGTAGAATTGGCATAAGCTTTTTACAGTTTTGGAAGCAATCAATTAAATCGTCAGTCATATCGTTTGGGTGTGATGTCATAAATCTAATCCTTTTTAATTTATCGATTTTTTCCAACTCCATTATTAAAGAAGAAAGTTTATGTTTTTTATCACCATCTAAATAATTATAAGCATTAACGTTTTGACCCAGCAAAATAATCTCTCTTGCACCTTTGTTAACTAAATCATTAGCTTCATTAATAATCTGATTAAATGGTCGTGAATATTCAGGTCCTCTCGTGTATGGAACTACACAGAAATGGCAAAATTTATCACATCCCTCTTGTATCGTTAAATATGAAGAAATTTTATTTTGAGACGTGGGTATTTTTTGAAGATCATCAAATTTTTTAACAACGTCAAAATTTGTTTCATTTTTTTTTTCTTTTTTTCTTTGATAGCTTAAAATCAAGTCTGTAATTTTATGATATGACTGCGGACCAATCACCATGTCAATATACGGTTCTCTCTTTAACATTTCTTTTGATTCTGCTTGTGCTACACATCCAGAAACAATAACTAATGGTTTTTTTATTTTCCTAAATTCTTTTTTTACTCTTCCAATTTCATGATAAACTTTTTCTGTAGCTTTTTCTCTAATATGGCATGTGTTTAAAACAAAACAATCAGCTTCATCTTTTATATCAGTTTTATTAAAACCAATTGTTGCTGCTAAGTCGTAAATACGATTTGTATCGTATTCATTCATTTGACACCCAAACGTTTTAATAAATATTTTTTTAGGCAAATTTTTTACTTTTTAATTTTTGAACCATATAGTTCTAACCTATGATCAATGAGTTTATAGCCAAGTTTTTCAGCAACTTTTTTTTGTAATTTTTCAATATCTTCATTAATAAATTCAGTTATTTCTCCAGTATTAATATCTATCAAATGATCATGATGTTCATGGGTGGTCTGTTCATATCTAGCTTTATTGCCTTTGAAATCATGTTTTGAAACGATCCCGGATTCCTCAAATAATTTTACCGTTCTATAAACTGTTGCAATGCTAATTTTAGAGTCAATTTGGTTAACTCTTTTATGAAGATCATCAACATCAGGATGGTCAGACGCTTCTGACATTACCTTGGCTATAAGCCGTCTTTGATCTGTAAGTCTAACTCCTTTTTTTATACACTTGTTTTCTATTTCATTGCTCATATTTGTTTTTTATATTCATATTACGATTTAAAATATATTTTTAATATATTTTAATTCAAATATAGTGGTTTAATCAAACCTTCATTTAATAAACCTTTTATTTGGAGAAATTCAAGCATGTTATGATCTAAATCTACTATATTTAAATTGCTAAGTTCTAGTATTTCTGAGTCAAAGTATTTGCAAATATTTTTTGGGATGACTTTAAATTTATCACTTAATTTTAATATGATCTCATCTTTTGTTGTTTCTTCGATTTTTAAACTATTTTGAAAATTTGAATTAAAACTTTTAATAAAATATTTTCTTCTAAACCTAATAATGCTATAAATATTTTTTTTTTTACTAAAAAATTTTGAGATAGACCACGTAAAAGTATCATATCCAAATAAAGATAAATTTTTGGATAGACTAATTCCTTGTGCAACAGCTAAAGATGCTCTTAAACCAGAAAAATTTCCAGGACCCTGATTAACAAAAATTTTTGAAATATCATCAAATTTTAAATTATTTTCATTAAAAAAATCCAAAATCTGCTTCATTAATAAATCATTGCTGGATTTTTGGCTTTGCAAGTTTTTGCTAAATGTTTTATTTTCTATTTTTAAAAATAATGTGCCTATATCTATGCTGCAATCTATTGATAAAAAATTCATAATATCTGTATTGATACTACTAATACTGTCTATAAGTAAATCCTTTGGTTTAGATTTAAATAAAATAGATACAAATAAAGGAATATTAACTTTAATGTACCACCGATTTGAGGAAAATAAATACCCATCAACAAATATTAAAAATAATATTTTTTTAGAACATTTAAATGAAATAAAAAATATTGGACTCGAATTTTTAGACTACAAACAATTTAAAAAAATTATAAAAACAAGTATAAATAAAAACTATATACTTTTAACCATTGATGATGCTTTCGAATCATTCTATTTAAATGCTTGGCCAATACTTAAAAGTAATGAAATACCCTTTATACTTTTTGTAAGCACTAGAGAGGTTGGTAAAAAGGGATATATGAATTGGAATAATTTAAAAGAATTAGCAGCAAATGATTTTGTTACGATAGGTAATCACAGTCATTCTCATGATTACTTGATTGACTGGAAAGATGACAAAATAAAATCTGATTTAGAAACTTCAAATAAACTTTTTAAAGATAAGCTTGGATACTCGCCAGAAGTTTTTTCTTACCCCTTTGGCGAGTATAGTATTAATTTAAAAAAAATAATTAAAAATTTGAACTTTAAATTTGCGTTCGGCCAACACTCAGGTGTAATTGATATTACTAAAGACTTTCTAGAATTACCAAGATTTCCAATCAATGAAAAATATGGTGAATTAGAAAGATTTAAATCAATTATTAAAACACTACCTTTTCCATACAAAAGTATTGTACCTGAAAATAGATACCTTCTTGAGGAAAATAACCCTCCAAAAATAAAAATAATTTTTTTCGAAAATTTAATCGATGTTAAAAATATTAATTGTTATTCAAACGAAGGAAATGTTTGGAAAAAATCAGATATTAAATTTATAAATAATAATGAGATAGTTATATTGCTTAAAGAAAAATTTAAAAGTGAAAGAGGTAGAATCAATTGTTCATTGTTAGAGAAAAATGGTAAGTGGAGATGGTTGGGTATTCAGTATGTTGTGGCTGAATATTAATAAACAAACTCTATAAGGCTACACCTTTTTTTAAGTTGGTAGGCAATAAATTTGCCTTATCAAAATCTGTTAATGAATTTTTAACGATTATATTTTCTAGAATTTCAACATATTTTTCTCCAATTGCGGCGTAGTTTTTTATATGCTTTGTTAATTTGAGTCCATTGATTTCCTTATTTTCCTGTCTCATCTCTGCCCTTGCTGTTCTAAAATCTTTATAAGCATTGTGAGTATTCAAATTATTTTTATATGCTCTCACGGAGGCTTTAAGAATTTGAAATTGTAAGACTTTGTGAGTTTTGTTTGGATCTTTATTTTTTGGAGAAATACCTTTTTTGCTCCATGTCCATTGCCCAAATAGCGCATTGCCTTCTAAAGCAAATCTAGACGTTCCCCATCCACTTTCATTTGCTGCTTGAGCCAAAGCTAAAGAAACGGGAACAATATCCATTCTTATTTTGAGTTTTGATAAGTCTTTATCCTCTATTTTATACTCTTTAAATCTTCTTCTGAGCCATACTCTTTCACCAGCTGTATTAAAATTTTTACCTAATATTTTAAATAACTTTTTCCTATCTTTTGTAATTTTTGCGTTTTCATCAAGTATTAGAGGCAAAAGAATTTTAATAAATAGTTCTCTTTTTTGATTTGTATTTCCCAAACTTTTAATATCTTTTGGTAATTTTGTAAGGTATATTGGTTTAACTTTTTGCCCAGCCCTAACTCCTTTAAGATCATAACCCAAGTCATCAAATAAATTTAACGCAGTTTGAGAATTTAGACTTATTGTATTGTCATATTCTGTTTCCGATTTTAGTATTTCGGGTTCATCAATTTTTTTTTCTTTTTTCTTTTGAATTTTACCAACTTTATTTGATTTATATTCTTCGGCCACATAAGTAAATTTAACTTCATCAACTTTATTTTTAATATAGGGCCTCATTCCAATTACGAATCCAATAAAAAAAACTAAACAAATTGAAAGATAAAGGTTTCTTAAAGAGTTTTCCTTTAACTCCTGCCTTGCTATTGCTTTGTCACTAGAGCGATTAATTGGTAGCTTTATATGATTTTTAATTAGTAGAAGTTCTAATTGTGAAACGGTAAGTCTTTTGGAACTTCTAGCATAACTTTTTATCTCTACTATGCTATAAATTTTTGCTAAATGTAGTAATTGGTCTCTATAAGATTTAAAAAGTACTTCAATTTTTTTTGACATTTTTTAAACTGCCTCAACGCTTTTTACATCAGGTATGTAGTGGCACAGCAAATTTTGAACTCCTTGCTTTAATGTCATAACAGAACTTGGGCAACCTGAACAACTACCTTTTAATTCGACCACAACCACGCCTTCTTTAAATGATTTAAAAGTTATATCCCCCCCATCTTTTGCTACCGCAGGTCTCACTTTGGTGTCTAACACTTCTTTAATTTGATTTATTACATCACTAGACTGATCTGATTGTAAATCTTTATCATTTTTATAAGAATCTTTTTTAATAACCACTTCGTTACCTTGGGAATAATAATCATTAATTTCTGATATAATTCCATGTTTTAAATTTTCCCATTTTAAATCCTTTTCTTTTTTAACAGTAATAAAATCTTCTCCAAAGAAAACCATTACCGTACCGTCAAGAGATAATATTTTATTAGCTAATAAAACTTTTATATTTTTATCTTCTTTTAAAAATTCTATGGGTCCGATTTCAGAAACTTTTTTTCCAGGCAAAAATTTCAAAGTATCAGGATTCGGAGTGTGTTCTGTTTCTATCATTATAATTAATTTTTATTACAGAAATTTTTTTTAATCAAGTAAACTTTGTTAAACCAATTATCTCATAAATTTCTTTAATATTACTTTTTGCTATTATGTCAGCTTTTTTGGCACCTTTCACT
>CAJQRW010000032.1 GCA_905612415.1 uncultured Pelagibacteraceae bacterium | reverse complement strand
GAAGATTTGTGTTGCCTTTTATCATTTTTTTTGGCATTTTCCGTTTTTTAAATTCTAATTTAATTTTAATAAATGATTAATACACTTTATATAATAATTTTTTGTGGTCTCTTAGGGTTACTTTATGGATACATAATTGGTAGACAAGTACTATCAGCTAGCCCAGGTAATAGTAAAATGCAAGAAATTGCGAGCGCAATCCAAGAAGGTGCTAGAGCATATTTAAATCGTCAATATAAAACTATTGCAATTGTTGGAGTTGTTATTTTTGTTATTATAACTTATGCCTTAGGTGTTTGGGTTGGTTTGGGTTTCTCAATTGGAGCTATTTTATCTGGTTTGGCTGGATATGTTGGCATGCTAGTTTCTGTTCAGGCAAATGTAAGAACTGCTGAAGCTTGCAGAAAAGGAATATCAGCAGGCTTAAATATAGGATTTAAATCTGGTGCTGTTACAGGATTATTAGTGGCAGGATTAGCTTTGTTATCTATTTCAATTTATTATTTAGTTTTATTAAAGTTAAATATTGATACTAGAGAAATAATTAATGCATTGGTTGGGCTGGGATTTGGAGCTTCATTGATATCAATTTTTGCAAGATTAGGTGGAGGAATTTTTACTAAAGGAGCTGACGTAGGAGCTGATTTGGTCGGTAAAGTTGAAGCAGGGATTCCAGAAGATGATCCTAGAAATCCTGCGGTCATTGCAGATAATGTTGGTGATAATGTTGGTGACTGTGCAGGAATGGCAGCTGACTTATTTGAAACTTATGCAGTAACAATCGTTGCTACAATGGTTCTTTCTTCAATTTTTTTCTTGGATAATTTAAATATGATGATTTACCCTTTAGCAATTGGCGGATCGTGTATTTTAACTTCTATCATAGGAACTTTCTTTGTAAAACTTGGAAAAAGTAAAAATATAATGGGTGCTCTTTATAAAGGTTTTATTGCTACAGCTATTTTATCAATTATAATTTTATATCCAGTTACCAATAAAGTTATCGGTTTAAATAGCGTTTTTACTTTAGAAAAAATTTCTTTTTCAGGGTTTGATTTATATATATGTGGAGTTGTGGGATTAATTATTACAGGTTTGATTATTTGGGTAACTGAATATTACACTAGCACCAAATTTAGACCAGTTAAAAGTGTTGCTAAATCATCAACAACAGGTCACGGAACTAACGTTATTCAAGGTCTCGCTGTTTCTTTGGAAGCAACAGCTTTGCCAGCATTAATTATTGTTGCTGGAATATTAATAACTAACAGCTTAGCAGGATTATTTGGTATCGCTATTGCTGTAACTACAATGTTGGCTCTTGCTGGAATGGTTGTCGCTTTAGATGCTTATGGACCAGTTACAGATAACGCTGGTGGTATAGCTGAGATGGCTAATTTACCTAAAAATGTTAGAAAAACAACAGATGCTTTAGATGCTGTAGGAAATACAACAAAAGCAGTTACTAAAGGCTACGCAATAGGTTCAGCTGGTTTAGGAGCTTTAGTTTTATTTGCTGCTTATACCGAAGATATAAAATATTTTTCAAACATAAGTGGATCACCGTTATCTAATATAACTGTTAGCTTTGATTTATCCAATCCGTTTGTTGTTATTGGTCTATTAATAGGTGGAATGTTACCATATTTATTTGGATCAATGTCTATGCAAGCTGTTGGTAGGGCTGGTGGTGCAGTAGTTATTGAAGTTAGAAGACAATTTAAAAAAATACCAGGTATTATGAAGCGGAAAAGAAAACCTGATTATGGAAGACTAGTAGATTTATTAACAAAGGCTGCTATTAAAGAAATGATTATACCTTCTCTACTACCAGTATTGTCACCAATAATTTTATATTTTTGTATATTTTTTATAGGAGGAATCGAGGCTGCACTCGCTGCTGTTGGAGCAATGTTGCTTGGTGTTATAGTAACAGGACTTTTTATGGCTTTGTCTATGACAGCCGGTGGAGGAGCTTGGGATAATGCTAAAAAATATATTGAAGATGGGAATTATGGTGGAAAAGGATCAGAAGCACATAAAGCGGCTATTACAGGAGATACAGTAGGTGATCCATATAAAGATACGGCTGGACCAGCAATAA
>CAJQRW010000031.1 GCA_905612415.1 uncultured Pelagibacteraceae bacterium | reverse complement strand
AATTATCGCCAACCCTATTGCTGTTTCAGCAGCTGCGACGGTTAAAACAAATATCGCAAATACTTGACCAACAATATTTTGTAAAAAAATAGAAAATGAAACTAGATTGATATTCACAGCAAGTAAGATAAGTTCAATTGACATCAAAATAATAATAACATTTTTTCTATTCAAAAAAATTCCTACTATTCCAAGTGTAAATATAATTGCTGAGAAAGTTAGGTAATGACCCAAACCAATTTCAATCATCTAGTTTTATTCCTTTTCCACTCTCAACTTCCTGGAGTTCAATGCTACTGCTTTTTTCTCTTTGAATTTGTTTAAAGTAGTCTTGTCTTTTTACGTTTTCTTTTTTAGTAAATGTAAGCGATATAGCTCCAATCATAGAAACAAGAAGTATAATTCCAGATATTTGAAAGAGATATATATAATCTGTATAAAGAACATTTCCTAACATCCGAGTGTTGTTTAATTCAATATTAAAATTATTTGATGATAGTGATACAAAAGAACCTTTAAAATTCCATCCTCCCATCACTACTAAAAGTTCAAGAAAAATAATAAATCCAACTATTGAACCTATTGAAATATTATTAATAAGACCTTTTCTACTACTTTTATTTGTAACTTGTTCTTTAATATTTAACATCATTACAACAAATAGAAACAAAATTGCTACTGCGCCAACATAAACTATAAGCATAATCATTCCTAAAAATTCTGCTCCTATCATAATAAATAGTGCAGAAACACTTATAAAAACTAAAATTAAAAAAAATACAGAGTTCACTGTATTTCTAGATACAATAACCATAAACGCTGAAAAGACAGCGATTGATGAAAAAAAATAAAAAAATAAAGAGTGAGCTAGCATTTATCTAAAAGGAGAATCTGCTTTAATGTTTTGTGATAAAACTGTTTCCCATTTATCTCCATTTTCTAAAAGTTTTTTTTTGTTATAATAAAGTTCTTCTCTTGTTTCTGTTGCAAATTCAAAATTTGGGCCTTGTACTATAGCGTCAACCGGACAAGACTCTTCACATAAACCGCAATAAATACATTTAAGCATATCTATGTCATATCTTGTAGTTTTTCTACTACCGTCATTTTTAATTTCTGATTCTATTGTTATTGCTTGCGCAGGACAAACCGCTTCGCAAAGCTTACAAGCTATACATCGTTCATCACCGTTTGGGTATCTCCTTAGAGCATGTTCCCCTCTAAATCTTGGACTTATTTTTCCTTTTTCAAAAGGGTAATTAATAGTTTTTTTGGGTTTAAATATTTCTTTAATTGCTATACTCAATCCAGAAATAAAATCTGCCATAAAAACTGTTTTAATAATTCTGCTAATTTTCATTACACTCCAACCGGTAACATGTCTAAAAAAAATAAAAAGCTTGCTGTTAAAACAACCCAAAATAAAGAAAAAGGTAGAAAAATCTTCCACCCTAGTCTCATCAATTGATCGAATCGATATCGAGGAACAATAGTTTTAACTAATGAAAATAAAATAAAAAGAATTATAATTTTAATTATCATCCAAAAAACTCCTGGCAACATATTAAATGGATATAAATCGATAGGACTTAACCATCCTCCTAAAAAAAGAATAGATCCCAATGCACACAAAAGTAAAATATTAGCATATTCTCCTAACCAAAACATAGCATACATCATACCTGAATATTCTGTTTGATAACCGGACACCAGTTCAGATTCAGCTTCAGGCAAATCAAATGGTGGTCTATTTGTTTCAGCTAAAGCGGATATAAAATATACAACAAACATTGGGAAAAGCGGAAAAATGAACCAAACATTTTCTTGGGATAAAACTATTTTATTTAAATTCAGTGATCCTGCACAGAGCAAAACATTAATAATGATTATACCAATAGAAACTTCGTATGAAATCATCTGGGCAGCTGATCTGATTGCACCTAAAAATGGATATTTAGAATTTGAGGCCCAACCACCCATTATAATTCCATAAACGCTCAAAGAAGATATGCCAAACAAATATAATATTCCTACATTAATATCTGCTAAAACCATTTCGTTACTAAATGGAATCACAGCCCAAGCCACTAATGACAAAGTTAAAGTTACTACAGGAGCTAAAATAAAAATAACTTTGTTAGCGCTAGCTGGAATAATAATTTCTTTAAACATATATTTTAATGCGTCAGCTAATGTTTGCA
>CAJQRW010000030.1 GCA_905612415.1 uncultured Pelagibacteraceae bacterium | reverse complement strand
GGTAGATATGAAACCTAATAAAATAAATTAATGAATTTGAATAATTTTTATTTTTTTCAATCTCATCTAATCCAATAATTTTATCCTCATTTTTGAAAATTTTAATTGATCGTTTATGTATGCATCCAAATTTTTTTTCATAACCATTATGTGATGCTGAAATAATGTAAAATTCTTTATTTTCGGTATAATTTTTACTAATGATTTTATGTTTTTTTATTAATGAGTTTCCATATACTTTATTTATGAATTTATTTTTTTGAAATATGCAAGATGATGTATCATTTATATACAAAGTAGAATGCGCAGCCGTTGACCGACTTAGTGATGTAAGTTTCTCTGAAAAATACTTTCCATATCCAGAATTGCTTATTATTTTTTGTTTATTGGAAATCAGTTCAAATGAAAGACAACCAGCTTGATAATACTTTGCAAATTTATTTTGAGGAGGATTGCCACAATCCATAAAAAAATCTATTTTTTTATTTTTTACTTTTGTCAAACTTGCTAATTCATAGTTCTGATTATTAAATTTATACTTTAGATTTTTTAAAAAAACGTCGTAATCTTTATAATTAATTTCTGATGCTCCATTGAATAGAGGAAATTTTTTATCAGAACATGATAAAAAAGAATAACAATTACCACATTTTTGTATTATATCATTTAGAAAGTCAGGTATTGGTTTTTGCGCCTCTCTAAACCATTCTCTAATTAAGATTAAATATTTTATGCTAATAAAAACTTCTTCAGGATTCCTTGATTTTGGAAAACCTTCTTGATCAAAATATGTTTTAATAACTTTTTCTAATTCTTTAACACCAATTTTATAATTAAAATTATTTTCTTTAAATATGATTCCTGATAATATTATTGCGGCACAACATATAATCTTGTCTGGTAGGTATAATAAACTATTTAAATTCTTTAAAAGAAAATTAGATTGTTTTATTAAACTCGTGAAAAATCTTTCTTTATATAATTTGTCTGAATTTTCTAAGGTTATATCAGTGTTAGATGTCCATGATATAATTCTTTTTGCTGTAATTTCCATTTTCCAAACATTTGGTTCATAATTAAAAAAATGATCAATCCAACTCCGAATAATATTTTTAGTAACAATCTTACTATTTTTTCTATCAATTTTTGTTAACCATAAAAAGCTATGTAGATTTTCAAATTTTTGTTTTTCTTTTGAACTAATTTTCCATAATGATGCTGGCTGTATATCTTTTATTTGATAAAAATCATTTCGGCTTGTTGTCAGAGCAGCATTTAGAAATGTACCCGGCCTATAAAAAATTCTATCTGGAATAATAGATATTAATTTTTTGTTATAATAGTTACTTTTAAAATAAAAATTTCTAAAACTTAAAAAAAAAATATTAAGAATAGAAAAAAAGTATAGTTTTATACTTTTGAGCCTATACATTCTTTATCCTGTTTTTAGTGTTTGGATGTTTTTTTTTAAGTTTCCTGAATTTTCCTTAAAAATTGTTGTTCCTGAAACTATTATATTTACCCCTGCTTCTATAGCTATTTTTGAATTTTCAAAATTAATTCCACCATCTATTTCAATTTCTGTTTTTAATTTTTTTAAATCAATTTCTTTTCTTATTAATTTAACTTTATTTAGAGTTTCTTTTATAAATTTTTGACCACCAAATCCTGGGTTTACACTCATAATTAAAACAAGATCAATTAAATTTAAAATAGAAAAAACTTTATCAACAGATGTTTCTGGGTTTAGCGATATACCGACTTTTTTATTGTAAGACTTTATTTTTTCTATCGAACTTATTAAATCATTAGTTGCCTCAGGATGAATAGTGATTATATCAGCACCAGCATCAGCAAAATCTTTTATAAAGTTATGAACTGGAGAAATCATCAAATGTACATCGAAAGGTAAATTTGTGTACTTTCTGAGTTTACTTATTACATCAGGTCCAATTGTAATATTAGGCACAAAGTGTCCATCCATAACATCTATGTGTATTAAGTCTGCGCCTGCTTTTTCTAAATCCTGAATTTCATTCCCTAGTTTACTAAAATCTGCAGATAAAATTGATGGTGAAATTTTAATTAAACTCATAATAATTTTATATTTTTATATTTGAATTATGTCAAAAAAAAAGAAGGGCGAGAATTCCCGCCCTTCTTGAATATTTTGAGTATAAATTTGTAATTTATGCTCTAGCAGAGTCCCCAATGTCATCAACCAGCGCACTTACTGATTTTCTAGGCATTGTAGACATTTCCATTTTGTAAGCTAAGAACCACATCATTCCACACCCTAAGATCCAGAATAATATTTGCCAAGCCCAAATTGATGGAATGCCAAAAGTCCATGTACTAATATCATTTGGAGATCCAAAGATATCATTTCCTATTACAGCTCCAGGCCCAATTCCAAAAAACAACCAAGCAATAGTTATAATCCAAGCCGCTGGCTTGAGACTTTGCTTGCTTGCTGGAAGACCAGCGTGGTCTGCTAAGAAGTCATGGTATTTTTGTCTATGCGCACGTTCTCTAGAGTTCTGCGTCATTGCAGAAATTGGTAATGCTACAGCTAAGTTAGCAAACATACCCCAGAATGCAGAGTGCATTGTCCAAGGCCATCTACCCCACGGAAGAGCATCGCCAAATAAATTTTGACCAATACTTTCCGTAGCCATTACACCAATTATTCCTGCCAATAGACCCCAAGATACACCTTGTCTTGTCATCCATGGGAAATAACAAACAGAAGCTAATGGAACCCACATTTGGAAACCAAACGCCACCGCTAATCCTCCCAATAACACCAATGCATCTTTAGAGAATGTTGCAACTAATAAAGCTGCACCAACTACAAAAACAACCATTATACGTCCAAAGAATTTTTGTTCTTCATGACTCATTTTTGGTTTAAAGAATTTCTTGTAGATATCTCTAGTTAACATTGACGAACAAGTAGACATGTAAGCAGCACCTGTTGACTGCATCGCAGCCAAAGCACATACCGCTAAAAGACCTACAAACCAAGGAGCTGCATCCCCAATCGTATTGATAAGGTATGGAACAAGACTACCTTGCCCACCGTTCCCAATAGATTCTGGAAGTACATTTGAAATATTTACTCCTGCTGCGTTCACAACGGGGTCAGCACCTAGTAGGTGAGCGCCCATACCTTGAGCTGCAGTAAATACGAATAGAGCAAAGCCTATTCCTACTGATGAAGCCCAAACTTGTTGTGGTGCAAATGGTTCTGGATCTTTGTTAGAGAAAGCCCACATTGAAAATGCTGGTGAAGAATGTATACCCATTAAAGCAAACATATAAGTTAACACCATCATTCCTGTCCACAAACCACCTACTGGAGTTTCTTTTCCTAATCCAGCTGTAAATTGTATGACACCAGGTATTGCAAAGTAAGCAGAGTATCCATCACCTGGGGTTTTCCCCCATTTAGTGCCTTCTACCAAAGCAACTTTTGCTAAACCTTCGTTCAATGCGTCCCAACCTCCAACGAGGTCGTAAGCAATAAAACCAATTGCGATAATTCCAAACCATAATAGAACTGCTTGCAGAGTGTCCACGTAAGCAACGGATTTTAATCCACCTAATCCTACGTAAAGTGCAACTATACCTGCCAGTACCCAAGTACCAGTAGTTACGCCCCACATACCGTCTGATAAAACATTAAATAGTTTTCCAGATCCTGCTAACTGCAATCCTAAATAAGGAATTGAGAAACATAAAGCCACGACAACAGTTAAAACACGTATCATATCACCCTTAAAGTAATCTGCTAGCATTTCGCCTGGCGTTACGTAGCCAAAACGTTTTCCAAGTATCCATTGTCTTTTTAAGAACATCACACCTGTAAAAGGAATTGTGATTACATAAAAAGATGCATAAGCATATTGAAAACCATCTCTATAAATTAATCCTGGGTGACCCAAAAAGGTCCATCCAGAAAATGAAGTAGCTGTAGCGGCAAGTACGAATACCCACATAGGAAGCTTTCTTCCTGATATGAAATAATCCGAAGCTGTTTTCGCTTGTTGTGCTCCTTTAATACCCCAGAAAATACAATATCCCCAATAGAGCATTACAAAAGCAATCAGCCACATTATTTTTGCTGACATAAGGTTCCCCTTTAATTATTTTTTTTGTGCTATAAAACAAAAACATCGTAGAATTAAATTCCACGATGCTGATAGCAAAATTGTGCACCAATTAATCTTTCAAAGCAATACCTAGTTTATCCTTTAACTACCTGAAGGAAATACAATAGATTCAACTTTTAATTGAAAGTATTGCCATATAAGTGCTATTTTAATTAAAAAAAATTTATGAACTTAATAAAACTTTATACATCCTTCCATGATCCGTTATGGGTAATACTTTTGAGCATAGTACTATTCTTTCCTGTAAGGCAACTAATTTGGATTTTGTATGTTAGAAAAAAACAAAAAATTGATAAATCTGTTTCAGAAGAAGAAAAAAAATTTTTTAAGAAAAGAGCAGGTTTGACTTCAATCTTATTATGCATTGTTTTTAGTTATATATATGTCAATCAGGTATTTAACTAAATGGATAGAAAAACAAACATACTAAAAAGATTTATAATTTACATGGCAATATTAACTTTTGTTATGTTTACCGTATGGGCTTTAGTAAAATCTTTCATGGATAGACCTCCTGGTGATTATGAAACTGAAGTTTGCGACATAAGATTAAAAGATAAAAAATATGATAAGGCATTAGAGGCTGCTAATAATGCATTAAATAAAACACCTAACCATAGAGGAGCAATTATGTGCAAAGCTCTAGTGTTTATTTCTAAAAAGGAATATCTAAAAGCAACAGAAGAACTAGACTATTTAATTAGTTTTTTAGAAAATAATATAGAAGAAGATGATAAAACTGGGACAGGTACATTAGCTGCTTCATATGCTAACAGGGGAATTGTTAAAGACAGAAATAAGGATTATGAGGGAGCTTTACAAGATTATATAAAAGCGCTTGGCATAGATCATGAAGCAGTTGCTGGTCCAGGTCTGGGAACAATTATTTTAAATTATAAATTTAAATCATCATCTGTAAGAGAGAGAGCTTTATATTTAAACAAACAACTTCAATTACCAGAAAAAGAAAGAGTGTTAAGTATAAAAGAATTGGACGAAGGTCAGGTTATGCATAAGCCAAGCAAACTCTAACTACCAAAACCAGGCAATTGAAGTTCTAATACATTTTTAAAAAGAAATAATATAAAATAAACTGCAGCAATACAGCCAAAAAATAATCTCACAAAATCTTTTTTACCTTCTTCATTTCTATAAGTAAGAGCATGGTGAGCAATTAAGGCTGTGACCAAAAGAAATATAATATTTACTAATTTTTCGTATTCTTGTGGAATAAAATCAAACATTATTTATTTCTATTTTTTATCTCAATCGTACTTTGCGCCTTTTTATATAATTCGGGATAAACTACTCTTTTTTCAATATAAGGTGGATAAAACCCCGCCGACTCCTCAGTAAAATTGATTGCCACATAATTACTAGCAATAAAAAAAAAACTTATAATTATAGTATAAATAATTCCTCGCCTTTTTCTTTCCTGATCACTTGTGATAGATTTTCCAAACTCATGATCATAGACATGATATCTTTTGCTATAACTATCTAATTTGTTTGCATTATCTAACTTCAATATATCTTTTGCATAGTACTTAACCCAAATAGGTATTATTCCTGAAACCATATATTCGTTAAATATAAAATTTATTTTATCTTCTGGAAGATCTTTGTTGTACCAAGATTTATAAGCTAATTGAATTAATTGAAATTCACCTATTTGAATTAAGTTTGCAGCTTGAATAATTTCAGACCTTATTGGATTACTGTCCCAATCAGGCTTGATTATCGTTTTTAACAAACCATTCATTTTTTATTTATTTATTCTTTCTATTTTCAATTAAACTTTCAACTACCGTTGGATCAGCTAAAGTAGTTGTGTCACCTAATTGATCATGTTCATTTGCTGCAATTTTTCTTAGTATTCTTCTCATAATTTTTCCGGATCTTGTTTTGGGTAAGCCTGGAGAAAACTGTATCAAGTCTGGTGTCGCAATAGGCCCAATTTGTTTTCTTACCCATAATTTTAAGTCTCTCTCTAGCTCGCCAGAAGGTTTTTGGTCTGCATTTAGAGTTACATAACAATAAAGCCCATTTCCTTTAATATCGTGCGGATACCCTACAACAGCTGCTTCTGCAACTTTTGGATGAGCAACAAAAGCACTTTCAAGTTCGGCTGTGCCTAGGTTATGTCCAGAAACGATTATAACATCATCTACCCTTCCGGTTATCCAATAGTAACCATCTTCATCTCTTCTACAGCCGTCCCCGGTAAAATATTTTCCATCAAACTGAGAAAAATATGTATCAATAAATCTTTGGTGATCACCATAAACTGTTCGCATTTGTCCAGGCCAAGATTGCGCTATACAAAGTCTTCCTTTACAAGCGCCTTTTAAAACTGTTCCTTTTTCATCTACTATTACAGGTTTAATACCATAAAATGGTTTAGTTACAGAGCCAGGTTTCAGATCAATAGCACCAGGTTGAGGAGAAATTAAAATTCCACCAGTTTCTGTTTGCCACCAAGTATCAACTATCGGACATTTTGAATTTCCAACAATTTTGTAGTACCAAAGCCAAGCTTCAGGATTAATTGGTTCACCAACTGTACCTAAAAGTTTTAATGATTTTCTACTAGTTTTTTTTACTGGTATTTCACCCTCTCGCATTAGAGCTCTTAAGGCAGTTGGTGCGGTATAAAAAATATTTACCTTATATTTGTCTACAATCTGCCACCACCTCGAAGTACTAGGATAATTTGGGACACCCTCAAACATTATAGTAGTTGCTCCATTTGAAAGAGGTCCATAAATAATATAGCTATGCCCAGTTACCCAACCAATATCTGCGGTACACCAATAAATGTCATTTTTCTTATAATTAAAAATATACTGGTGAGTCATTGAAGCATAAACCATATACCCACCTGTTGTATGCAAAACTCCTTTAGGCTTACCTGTTGATCCAGATGTATAAAGAATAAACAGAGGGTCTTCTGCACTCATTTCTTCAGGTTCACAATTATTTGATACATTATTAATTATATCATCATACCAAACGTCTCTACTATCGACCCAATCAACATGATTACCAGTTCTTCTAACAACAACACATTTTTTTATATTTGGACAACTTTCCAAAGCTTCATCTACAATTTTTTTTAAAGGTATAATTTTTCCACCTCGCAAACCTTCATCAGCAGTAATAATGTAGTCTGATTGACAATCATTTATTCTTCCTGATATTGATTCAGGGGAAAAACCACCAAAAATTATAGAATGCACCGCACCAATCCTTGCACATGCAAGCATCAGATACGCAAGTTCTGGTATCATGGTTAAGTATATTGTTACTCTATCACCTTTTTTAACACCGAGTTCTTTCAAACCATTAGCTGCCCTACATACATTACGATGAAGTTCTTTATAAGTAATATGTTTGGAATCGTTTGGGTTATCTCCTACCCAAATAATTGCAGTTTTGTTTTTTTTATTTTTTAAGTGCCTATCAATACAGTTAGAAGATGCATTAAGAGTTCCATCATAATACCATTTAATTTTTACGTCTTCTTTGCTGTACTTAACATCTTTTATTTTTGTATAGGGTTTAATCCAATCAAGTCGCTTACCTTCTTTCTTCCAAAAGCCATCATTATCTTTAATTGATAGTTTATACTTTTTTTCATAATTAGATTTATCAACATACGCTTTTTGAGCCCACTTTTTTTGGACTTTAATAACTAATTCTCTTGATGTTATATTTTTATTTTTTTTTAATTTTTTTCTAGATTTAATTCTTTTAACTTTTTTCCTAGATTTAATTCTTTTAACTTTTTTTCTAGATTTAATTCTTTTAACTTTTTTTCTAGATTTAATTCTTTTAACTTTTTTTTTCATTATATAATTAAAATTAGTATAATTATTTTTATACTTTACTCATCTTATTTATTATTTTCCAGCTTTTTGAATCTATAGGCATCACTGATAATCTGCTTTGTTTAATAAGAGATAAGTGTTTAAGGGCTTTATTTTTTTTAATATTTTCAAGGGTTACTGTTTTTTTTAATTTTTCTCTAAATTTTACCTTTACAGCAACAAATTTTTTAGTTTTATCTGTTGGGTCAATAAATGCTTTTTCAATAACTTCTACGATAGCTACAATTTCTTTACCGATATTAGAATGATAAAAAAAACAAAGATCACCTTTTTTCATTTTTTTTAAATTGTTTGCTGCTTGGTAATTCCTTACACCGTCCCAAATAGAACCAGCAATCCCTGTTTTTTGTTGATCATCGATTGACCACACATTAGGTTCAGATTTCATGAGCCAATACGCCATTTAGTTTTTCCTTTTTCTGATCTTAATCTTTGCCCCTGTATTTAAAAACATTTCTCAACAATATACTATTTTTTTATAAAACTGATGATGCTTTTTTCAAGTGTATCACTTATAATTAGAGTTCCCTTTGCATTTGGGTGCATACCATCATCTTGATTGAGTTCAGGTTTTAAAACCACTCCTTCTAATAAAAAAGGTATTAAATCTAAATCATATTTTTTCGCTAAGCTTGGATAAATATTATCAAACTTTTTTTTATAATTAACTCCATGAGTTGTTGGAGCGATCATTCCAGCTAAAATTACATCTATATTCTTTTGTTTTGATATTTGAATAATTTTTTCTAAATTTTTTTCAGTTTCAGTTGGGCTTATTCCTCTTAACATGTCATTAGCACCTAATCCTAAAATCATTAAATCAATATTTGGTTCAGATAGAGACCATTCAACACGGTTTAACCCACCAGCAGATGTGCTGCCGGAGACACTGCCATTGATAATCTCAATATTATAACCGTTATTCACAAGTTTGTTTTGAAGAACTACGGATAAATGTTTTTCCTGCGGAAGACCATAGCCTGCCATTAAGCTATCACCAAATAAGATAACATTTTCTACGGCATTGACGTTTATGCTCACTAGACAGAAGGCAACAACTTTAATAATAAATCTTTTAATCATGAATGATCTTCTTAAGCTAAAAAACGTTAATCTTAAATATCAAACTGGCAATGATATTATCAAAGTTTTAAAAAATATTAATCTTGAAACTAAAAAAAATGAGTCTATCTCAATAGTTGGAGAAAGTGGTTCTGGAAAAACAAGCCTAATCATGCTTGCAGGAGGCCTGGAAAAAGCTACTTCAGGTAAGATTTTTTTTGAAGAGCAAGAAATATCCAAAATGAGTGAAGACGAGGTTTCTAGAGTTAGAAGAAAAAATATTGGGATTGTTTTTCAATCTTTTTATCTTATTCCAAATTATACAGCTGTTGAAAATGTTGCTCTAACATTGGAGTTAAATAATTTAAAAAACCCTTATGACAGAGCAAAAGAATTACTTGATCGATTTGGTCTAAAAAATAGATTTAATAATTTACCCAGCCAACTTTCAGGTGGCGAACAGCAACGTGTTGCTATTGCAAGGGCTATAGCCATGAAACCTAAGCTTATATTAGCAGATGAACCTACTGGAAACTTAGACAGTGAAAATTCACAAATGATTGCAGATATTTTATTCAAATATATTAAAGAAGAAAAATCATCTTTAATCGTGGTCACACATGATCCAAAACTTGCGAATAAAGCAAAAAGAAAAATCAAAATCAAAGATGGAAAAATTGTTTAAGCTTTCAGAGTACAAGTTAACTTTGACATATGCTTTAAGAGATTTAAGTAGAAATTATAAAAAAATTTTCAGTATTATTTTAACACTGTTTATTAGTTTGTTTATTCTAAGTTCAATTTTCACAATAGAAGATAGTCTAAACAAAGAATTAAATAATAACTCAAGAGCACTTTTGGGTGGTGACATTGAAATTGATTACAACCGTAATGTTGGTAACTTAAAATTAATTAATCAAGTTAAAGAATTTGCTATAGTTTCTCAAATGGTTGAGTTTAGCACCATGATCTCAACTACCGATAAGACTAAAAATAAATCAATATTTTCTAGAATTAAAACAGTAGATGAAAATTATCCTTTGTTTGGCAAAGTAGGTTATGAGCCTATTGGTGCTTTTGAGAAATTACAAACCACAGAAAACACAATCCTTGTTAATGAAAATATTTTTAAAAATCTTAATTTAGAATTAAATGATAAAATCAAAGTTCAAGACAAACTCTTTACCGTAATTGGTATTGTAAAATCTGTACCTGATATTGGTGGCGCTTTTGTATTTGGTGATTTTGCCTTAGCTGGAAAACAAACATTAGAACTATTAAAACTTAACAATCTAGGTAGTTTTTTAAACTACGAGTATAAAGTTAGGTTTAATGAGGGAGATAACGCCAAAACTTTATCTAAAAAGATTGAGCAATTATTTAAAGATGAAAAAAAAGTTAGACTTAGATACCATGAAAAATCTGATGGTCCTTTAAAGAGAATAATTGATAATTTTTCTCAATTTTTGTCCCTTGTATCAATTAGTGCAATGTTAATTGCTGGAATTGGAATTGCTAACACCCTACTTTCATTCATTAATCAGAATAATTTGTCTATAGCAGTTAAGAAGTCTTTAGGCTTTTTTTCAAGGGATATTAAAATTGTATACTATCTTCAGTTACTTATTCTATTATTTTTAATAGCTACCGCAGCCTATTCTTTTAGTTTCTTTTTAGTTCCCATTGTAGATGTATATTTACCAGCTGGCCTTGGATTAAATATTGAAGGTAATTTTTCTATTCTTAATTATTTAAAGGTTTTTTCTGTAGGCTTATTAGTATTAATCATATTTTCTATACCAACAATTAATGCCATAGATCAAGTCAAAGCTTCAAATCTATTTAGAAATGTTTTTCAAAACCTTCAATTTTATTATTCAAAAAAATCAATTGCTTTAAGCCTATTTTTATTATCAATTTTAATTTCTTTATTTACAATTGGTTCTGCTCGACCCATTTATAGCTTAGGTTATTTTGGAGCTTTCTTTATTTGTCTATTAGTCTTCTATTTATTATCAAACTTAATTATTAAATTATTTAAAGGACTAAAAGAACATCCAAATATTTCAATTAAAGTATCTGTTAAAAACATCACTCAAACTAAAAGTATTACTCCTATAACTATTATGTCTTTAGGTTTAGGTGTTACTTTATTATTAACTTTAGCTTTTGTTGGTTCAAACTTTAAAAGAGAAATTGCAAAATCCATACCAGAACTTGCTCCTGATTATTTTTTCATTGGTATTCAAAGTGATGAAAGACGAATATTTGAAGATTTGATCTTTAATATGGATAAAGAAGCTAACCTTGAAATTGTACCCATGGTCTCAACAGGTATTGTAAAAATTAATGGAATAGATCCAAATACTTATATTGATTCAAGTAATGATAGCCACTGGGTGATTAGAAATGACAGAAGATCTTCTTGGGTTGATAAAGTTTTAAAAGATAATCCAATTATTGAAGGTAAGTGGTGGGATTTAAGCAGACCTGATAAACTTCAAATTTCACTAGATAGTAAAATTGCTAAAGATTTTAATATCAAAATTGGTGATATCTTTACTCTAAATATTTATGGTCGTGAAATTGAAGGTGAGATTGTAAACTTTAGATTGGTAAACTACAGAGATTTCACTATTAATTTTGCAATGTTGTTAAATCCTCAATTTGCAAAAAATATACCTCATGAATACCTAGCAACTTCAAAGTTTAAAAGTTTAGAAAATTTTAATGAAACTGCTTTGCTGGATAAAATGCCAAGTCTTTCCATTATTAAAATTACCGATTACTTAGAAAAAGTAACAAATTTATTAAACAAGGTGTTTATCGCTGTCACTGTTATATCGGCAATAACTATAGTCATTGGTTTAATTGTCATATCAAGCGCAATTATAGTCCAGGGAAAAATTAAAGAATTTCAAAACTTAATATTTAAAATTCTAGGTTTTTCTAAGGTTGAGGTTATACTTTCTTCAATTATTGAATTTTTTATTATATTTACATCCATAATTTTAATAGCTTTATCTTTTGCAGTCATAGGCTCACAGTTTATCATTGAAAACATTTTTCAAATTACTTGGAAGTTTGATTTAGCAATATTTTTACAAGTGACTATTGGTATTGGGCTTTCTACTTTAATTTTGATTATGATTACTAACTTTAAATACTTAAACCCTAAAGTTTATCCACTTATAAGAAATCAATAAATACACATCTGCTCGAAATCTAGGTCTTACCAGGGTATTAGGTGTGTTGGTTTCATGAGCCAGTATTGCATCTAATTATAATTTCCACATAACATCATTAACTAACTTTTTTTAAATAAATCTTCAGATTTATATTGTTTTATATTTATATGATTTATAGTTTTAATCCAGCTCCTTTCATAAATGGAGCAGAACTATCTAAAGGCCATCTTGCTTTTGCAGTGAATTTTAAATCATCAATTAATTTTATTTTGTATCTTTCAATACCAGCCCACGCAATCATTGCAGCATTATCACTGCATAGATGGACCGGAGGAAAAACAGGTATAAAATTTTTTTCTTCAGAAAGTCTTATTAAATTTTCTCTGATTGCCAAGTTTGAGGCAACCCCACCCGCTATTACAAAAGTGTTTTTTTTATGCTTTTTATGTTTTAAAAATTCATCCATTGCTACTTTAGTTTTTTTATAAAGAATTTCATTAATAGTTTTTTGGAATGATGCTGCCAAATGATATTTTTCTTTTTTGCTTTTTAACTTTATTGACGCTCTAAGAACCGCCGTTTTGAGACCAGCAAAAGATAGATTACAACCGCCTCTATTAATAATTGGTTTTGGTAATTTAAAGAAATTTTCATCACCTTTTTTAGCCCACTCCTCGATCTTGGGTCCGCCTGGAAATTCTATTCCTAAAAGTTTTGCCGTTTTATCAAAAGCTTCACCAAGAGCATCATCAATGGTTGTTCCAAGTCTTTTATATTTGTTAACTCCATTTACTTTTAAAAATTGCGTATGACCTCCAGAAATAAGTAAAAACAAATAAGGAAATTCTATTTTTTTATTAATCTTTGGGCTTAGTGCATGACCTTCTAAATGATTTACGGCTATGAATGGTTTGTTTAAAGATCCTGCAATAGCTTTGCCGGCGTTTAATCCGACTGTTAAACAAACCATTAAACCTGGTCCTGCCGTAGCTGCTATACCGTCTATATTTTTTAAATGCAGTTTACTATTTTTAATTGCTTTTTTAATTATGAATCCTATTTTTTCAACATGAGCTCTTGCAGCGATCTCTGGAACGACACCACCAAACTCTTTATGTTCCTCCACTTGACTCGAAACAATATTTGATAAAATTTTTCCAGTTCCATCAGCTTTTTCTTGAACAACTGATGCCGCAGTTTCGTCGCAGCTGGTTTCTATACCTAAAAAAGTAAGGTTTTTTTTCATACGTGTTTATCTGTCTATAAATATAAAATAATAATATAACATAAGTAATTTTTAATAATAATGACAGACAAGAAAAAATTTATAATAGGATCTCGTGGTAGTAAGCTTTCTTTAGCCTACTCAAGACACGTAAAGAATTTGTTAATAAAATTTAACTCGCAATTTGACGAAAATTTAATAGAGATTAAAATAATAAAGACAGCAGGTGATATATTTCAAAATAAAAGAATATCAGATATTGGAGGTAAAGGAGTTTTTTGCAAACAAATAGAAGATGAATTATTAGATTCAAAAATTAATTTAGCCGTACATTCTTTAAAAGACTTGCCCACAATAATGACGGAAGGATTATGTGTTAATGCCCTTGTAAAAAGAAATGATCCAAGAGATGCATTTTTAAGTTATTCAAGCAAATCTTTTAATGATCTTAAACCGCAATCTAAAATTGGAACAAGTTCATTTAGGAGGCATGCTCAATTAAATTTATTACGAAACGATTTCAAAATTTTTCCAATGAGAGGAAATATTGATACAAGGATTAAGAAATTAAAAGATAAAGAATTTGATGCTATTGTATTATCCTTAGCTGGAATCCAAATGTTGAATTTAGAAAATGAAGTTAAAGAAATTTTTACAATAGAACAAATGTTACCAGCAATTGGCCAGGGAGTGATTGCATTACAATGCAAACAAGATGATCAAAAAACTTTAAATATTATAAAAGATATAAATCATAAAGAAACATATTTTTGTGCACAAGCAGAACGCTCTCTTCTCGAAGCAATAAGCGGAGACTGCGATACAGCTATTGGAGGTTTAGCAAAAATATCAAATGAAATAATATATTTAAAAAGCGAACTATTTTCGAACGATGGAAAAAAAAAATTTGAATCTCAAAGTTCAGGAAATTTTAAAGAAGCTAAAGAAATAGGTTATAAAGTTGGTAGGGATTTATTAAAAAAAGCTGGATCAGATTTTACAAAACAAGGAAATTAAAAAGTGCATATTATTATTACGCGACCTAAAGAAGATTCATCTAATCTTATTAATAATTTAATAAAGTTGGAGCATTCCGTAACTCACCTTCCGGTAATTAAAATTGAAAAATTAGAAACAAAGAAAATAAATTTACAAAATTATAAAGCTTTAATTTTTACTAGTTCAAATGCAATAAAGTATATGAATGTAGACAAGTTTAATTCTAAAATTAAATGCTTCTGTGTAGGAAGCGCAACTGAGCACACAGCAAAGCAAGCTGGCTTTACAAATACTTTTTCATCTGAAGGTACTGTAGATGCACTTATTGAATTAATTAAAAGAACTTTAGAAAATAGATCAGAAAAAATACTTTATTTGAGTAGTGAATTTATTTCAAAAGACCTAGACATTGATTTAATTAAAGCGGGATATGCAGTTGATAGAGTTTCAAATTATACTTCACTTCCAGTAGAACAAATAGATGCCCAGACATTAGATTTTGTCAAAAAAAATCCTCCAGACGTTTTTTTTATTTATTCCACCAAAAGTGCAAAAAATTTATTTAATCTCATAAATAAATATTCGCTTTTAAACATAGTGACTCATTCTAATCTTATGTGTATAAGCGAGAAAGTATTTTTAGTATTAAAAGAGATTAAATGGAAAAAAGTATTTATTTTTACTCCTGGGGAAGAAGAATTTTTACTAAATAAAATTAAATAATTATGAATATATTTGAAAATTTTTCATCTTTGTTTCTTGAAGTATGGAAAAAGGGAATTTTGGGAGTAGATATATTCCAAATCATGATTGGTTTAGGAATTTTTTTAATCTTTTTACTTTTTAGAGGATTCATAAGTAAAGTTATAATTAAACGTTTAAAAAAAATAGCAAAAAAAACCACTAACAAGCTTGATGATTCTTTTGTTGAAGCAATGGAAGGTCCAGCTCGTTTCCTTCCTATCGTTATAGGTTTTTTTATCGCTAGTTATTATTTAGAGTTTAGCCCAGAGGCCCAAGCATTTATTGCTAATGTAAATAAAACGCTCATTACAATTTTAATTTTTTGGTTAATGCACCAGTTCATTCAACCAGTTTCTTATCTTTTGGGTGGACTAGAAGAAATTTTATCAAGAGAACTTATTGGCTGGATAATTAAAGCTTTAAAAATACTTATTTTTATCTTAGGTGCGGCAGCGGTCTTAGAATTGTGGGGTATTAAAATAGGACCAATTATTGCAGGATTAGGTTTGCTTGGTGTTGCGGTCGCATTAGGAGCTCAGGATTTATTTAAAAATTTGATTTCAGGAATTTTAGTACTGGTAGAAAAAAGATTTAAAATAGGTGAGTGGATTATTGTAGAAAATGTTATTGAAGGGATAGTTGAAAATATTGGATTTAGATCTACAGCTGTAAGAAAATTCGATAAATCCCTTGCAATCATTCCAAATTTTCAATTTGCAGAAAACGCTGTCATTAATGTAAGTGCTACGACCAATTGGAGGATCAGCTGGATAATAACATTGCAATATAACACTACTATTGAACAACTTAAAAAAATTAGAGACGAGATAGAAAAATATATTAGTTCAAGTAAAGATTATAAAATTAGCGATACTACAGAACATGCTGTCAGAGTTGATAAATTTTCGGATAGCTCTATTGATATGTACGTTAGATGTTTTACAGTAACCGATGATTGGAGCGAATGGTTAAAAGTTAAAGAACGGTTAGCGCTTGCTATAAAAGAAATCGTAGAAAAAAATAATGCTTCTTTTGCATTTCCAAGTCAATCAATTTATGTGGAGAAAAAGTGAAATCTATTTTTATTTTATTAGATAGTCTTATAACAATTTATCTTTGGGTTATTATTATTAATGCCTTGCTTAGCTGGTTAGTGGCTTTTAATATTCTTAATACTCAAAATAGATTTGTTTTTTCTGTTCTCGATACTACTTATAAATTAACAGACCCTATCTTAAATAAAATAAGAAGATTTGTTCCAACCTTTGGTTCTGTTGATATTTCACCTATTATATTGATTTTAGGTATGATGTTTCTTAGAAATTTAGTTTTTGAAATTTTTGCTCCAAGTTTATTTTAATATGATAATTGATGGAAAAAAAGCAGCAGCTGAATTAAGAAGCCAACTAAAGAAAAAAGTGGATGAATTAAAGTCTAAACATAATAATGTTCCAGGATTAACAGTAATTTTAGTTGGAGAAGATGCACCAAGTAAAATTTACGTTAGAAATAAAGAGAAATCTGCAATTGAGGTAGGTATAAACTCTGAAGTTATTAGATATCCAGCGGACCTAGAGGAAAAAGTGTTGTTAGAAAAAATTAAAGAACTCAATAACGATCAAAAAGTTTCAGGCATATTAGTTCAATTACCTCTTCCCAAGCATATTAATAAAAGAAAAGTTATAGAAACTATAGCGCACGGAAAAGATGTAGATGGTTTTCACCCCATGAATGTGGGAAATTTATCTTCAGGTTATGACAGCAGTATTCCATGCACACCTCTTGGCTGCAGTTTATTAATTAAACAAGTTGAAAAGGATTTAAGTGGAAAGCATGCTGTGGTCATAGGTAGATCTAACCTAAATGGAAAGCCAATGACTCAATTACTTTTGAAAGAAAATTGTACTGTAACTATTACTCATTCAAGAACAAAAGATTTAAAAGCAGAGTGTCTTAGAGCTGATATAATTATTGCTGCAGTAGGAATCCCAAAATTAGTTAAAGGCGATTGGGTAAAAAAAGGCGCCATCGTTATTGATGTGGGGATTAATAAGACAGATTCAGGATTAGTAGGTGACGTTGATTACGAAGAGGTTTCTAAAGTCGCTAAAGCTATTACACCAGTACCAGGTGGAGTTGGACCAATGACAATTGCTTGCTTGCTCAATAATACTGTTGAATGCTTTAAAAAAGCTCAAGTAAATTAGGCTCTTAGGGTAAAATAAACTAAATTTGAGTTAAAGGCCCAACAATCATTATAGTCCAGTAAAAAATAATAAATGTGTAAAAGTATATAAGTCTCATTTTAAATTATGCTAAAATTACAGATGTTGTTACAAACATTAAAGTTATAGTCCAAGCGAATAAAGATATTTTTTTCATTTTTTATTAATCCAGTCATTTTCTTCATTAGTGTATGGGAACATGCTAGCTATTTAGTGTTTAACTTTGTTCAAAGTGTGTTCAATTTGTTACAAAAATATTAAACAAAAATTATTTTGTCGCACTAGCTTTTATTTAAAAAAAAGATATTTTGGAAGTCAAATGAGTGAAAAAGTTTTACTAACTGGAGTAAGTGGATGGATAGCAAAACATGTAGCTATAGAATTATTAAATTCTGGCTATGAGGTTTTAGGAACTATTCGGAATAAGGATTTGATCGAACAAACGAAACAAACCCTAACTTCTCAAAATGCACCTCTCGAAAAGCTTTCTTTTGTAGAATTAGACCTTTTAAATGACACTGGATGGGATTCAGCAGCTAGGGGCTGTAAGTATATAATGCATGTAGCCTCTCCATTTCCCTTAAAAACTTCAAGAAATAGAGAATCTTTAGTTCCAGCGGCCAAAGATGGAACTTTAAGAGTTTTAAATGCCGGGGTGAACGCTGGTGTAGATCGTATAGTCCTTACCTCTTCAATAGTTGCGATGTTTAGAAAACCAAATAGAACAAACCCATATACTTTCGGAGAAAACGATTGGAGTGATGTTAATTGGAGCGGATGCAATGATTATTTTGTTTCAAAGACAAAAGCAGAAAGAGCTGCATGGGATTTTATGGAAAGCAAAGGGTTAAAAGATAAATTAACTTGTATTTGCCCAGGAGGAGTTTTTGGAGACGCTTTAGATAAAAAAGAAAAAACTTCTATTAGTTATATAAAGCTGTTTCTTCAAGGAAAATATCCCGGCGCACCAAATTGGGGTGTTTTAATTTCTGATGTGAAAGATATAGCAAAAGCTCATGTGTTATCTTTAACAAGACCTAATGTAGGAGGAAGACGTTTAATTGTTGGATCTGAAGTAAAAAAAATGATTGAACTTTCTAAAATCATGGCAGAAGCACTTCCTGATTATGCAAAAAAACTTCCAAAAAAAGAATTGCCTAACTTTTTAGTAAAAATAATTAGTCACCTAGACACAAGTGCAAAAGTGATGGTGCCTGATTTAGGAATTGAAATGCAAACGGATCCTTCTTATGCAGAAGACCTACTGGGATTTAAATTTAAACCAGCAAAAGGATGTGTAGAGGAAGCTGCAAAATCTGCTATTAGACTCGGGCTAGTCTAAAATGAAAAAGTTTATTTTATTATTTATATTAATACCCAACATATCTCTAGCCGCATCAATGAGCATGATTGGTGAAAAAGGAAAACTTTCAGAAGTAGATAGAGTTATTGAAGTTAAAATGTATGATAATTTTTATGAATCTAATGAAATTAAAATAAAAAAAGGGGAAACAATAAAATTTAAAGTATATAATTTTGGTGAGTTTGTTCATGAATTTAATATTGCAACTAAAGAAATGCACTTAAAACATCAGACAGAAATGGTGAAGTTAGTCGAGAATGAAATATTATTAGCTGATAAAATTGATAAGAAAAAAATGAAAGAAATGGCAAAAAAAGACCAATCCATGAGCCACTCACATGCTAATAGTATTTTATTAGAACCAAATGAAGATGGTGAAATAATTTGGAAATTTAATACGGAGGCAAAACTTGAAACAGCTTGTAATGTTCCTGGACATTATGAAACAGGAATGATAGCTAAGATTAAATATTAATTTTGAATTTATTTTTAATACTTGGCAATCAACTCTTTCCCTTAAAATATTTAAATCAGTTTAAGAAAAATCATTTGTTTTACATGGCTGAAGACTATGAGCTATGCACTTTCCAAAAACATCATAAGCAAAAAATACTACTATTCTTATCTGCGATGAGATCTTACGCAGATACTCTTAAGAAAAATAAATATAAAATCGAGTATAAAAAAATCGAGGATAAAGATTTTAAAAATAGTTATTTTGATAAAATTTTAAAAATTATTAATAAACAAAAAATCACTGAAATATCTAGTTTTGAAGTAGAGGACAAATTTTTTGAAGAAAAACTAAAAAGATTTTTTACTAAATCTAAGATTAAATGGAATATCATTCAAACCCCAATGTTCTTAAATTCAAGAAAAGAATTTAAAAATTATTTAGAAAAATCTAAAAAACCTTTCATGGCAACCTTTTATAAAGAAACCAGAAAAAAATTAGGTATTTTGATGAATGATAATGGAACTCCTGTCGGCGGCAAATGGAGTTTTGATGAAGATAACAGAAATAAACTACCTAAAAATATTTCAGCTCCAAAGTATCCAAAAATACTTGAGACAAAACATACAAAATATTTAAAGCCAATAATTGAAAATTTTTTTAAAGATCACCCTGGAAGTACAAATAATTTTTGGTTAGCGACAGAATACGATGACGTAATCAAATTGTTGAACTTTTTTATTAAAGAAAAATCTAATTTATTCGGTGATTATGAAGATGCTGTATCTCAAAAAGATAATATTTTATTTCATAGTGCATTAAGTCCTTATATAAACATGGGGTTAATCACACCAGAAATTATTGTTCAAAAAATTTTAGATTTTCATACAAAAAATAATATTAAACTTAATTCACTAGAAGGTTATGTCAGGCAAATCATTGGATGGCGTGAATTTATGAGAGGTGTTTATCAAGGTTACAGCAAACAAATGGAAATTAAGAATTTTTTTAAACAAAAAAGAAAAATGAAATCCTCTTGGTATGATGGAAGCACTGGATTGCCTCCCTTAGATTATGCAATTAAAAATGCTTTAAGACATGGTTGGTCACACCATATTGAGAGATTAATGATTTTGTCTAATCTAATGAACTTGTGTGAGATCAAACCAAATTATGTTTACAAATGGTTTATGGAAATGTTTGTGGATTCTTCTGATTGGGTAATGGTTCCAAATGTCTATGGCATGGGATTATTTAGTGATGGAGGAATATTTGCAACAAAACCTTATATTTGTGGCTCGAGCTACATGCTTAAAATGATGGATTTTAAAAAAGGCGAATGGTGTAATATTATGGATGGATTATATTGGAGATTCATAAATAGAAATAGAACTTTCTTTTTAAAAAACCCTAGATTATCGATGATGGTAAGAGTATTTGATAAAATGAAAATAGAAAGAAAAAATTTAATTTTACCAGCTGCAGAAAAATTTATTAAAGAAAATACTTATGGGAATTAAAGTTTTTTTTAACAATTCATGCAGCATTTGTAGGTTTGAGATTAATCACTACAAAAAAATTTCTGATAATTCTTTAGAGTGGGTAGATATTACAAATAACAATGATGCCTTAGCATTAACTTCAAAATCGCAAAAAGAGCTTTTGAGAAGATTGCATGTAATTGATAATGGAAAAGTTATTGGTGGGGCGAAAGCTTTTTTAATTATTTGGGCAAAAATCCCAAAATATCGAATACTTTCAAAAATATTCAGTTTTAAGCCTATGTTTCTAATTTTTCATTATTTTTATGAAGTAGCTGCTTATTTTTTATTTATTAAAAACAAAAATCAATTAAAGTGAAGAAGCAAAATTTACCATCAAAAATATGCTCTACTTGCAAAAAGTCTTTTGCTTGGCGAAAGAAATGGAAACTAAACTGGAATAAGGTTAAGTATTGCTCTAAGAAATGCTCTGGATAATTTTAGGAATATAGTTTTTAAAATTAAAAAAACCTTTATTACAATATTGCCAAGAAAGTTGATCAATTTTTCTATAAAGGAATTGAATATTTTTTAATTTATTTGAATTAATAAAATCCAAGTTCTCTCCAACCGATGGATACAAAGCATAAACACCAGCACTATATTTTTTTATATCTGCTATTTTAATTATTTCACAATCTATCGATTGATTTTTTAATCTTTCTAACTGATCTTGGAGCAGCGATTCTTTGAATTTAATCACACCATCACTTAGTGAAATCTCCCTACTTTCATTACTATTAACTATAAGAATTTTATTGCATTTTATGTCTTTAAAATCAGAAAATTCAAAAGATAAGTTATTGTCAAATATTAAAAGAGTTTTAACGTCATTGACTTGCGAATTTGAAAAATCATTTTTTGATATTGAATATACTTTATTGCTAACTTTGGGTTTTGCACTTTCATTAAGTCTAATCTTTTCATAACGATCATTAGTAAACTTTTTTATATTCCATCCAGAAGCAAGGTAGTGTTTGCCTGGTGTTTGGATTCCAGCCACCCATCTCCAACCAAGAGTATTTGATGCAGAATCTCCGTCATACAAATGTTTTAAAAAAAATTCTGCCCCTAACTCCCAAGGCAAATCTAGGGTAAAAATCCAAATACTAGCAAACCACATTCTTGCATGATTATGAAGATAATTTGTTTCTTTTAATTCTTTTACCCAGTCATCAAAACATTGGATGTTAGTATTTCCTTCAATTGCATTTAAATAATTTTTATCAGTTTTATATTTTTCTCTGTGCGTTTTAAGGTTGATTAAATAATCACCCCAAACGTCTGGTCTTAGTTCAAGCCAGCCTTTCCAATATATTCTCCACAAAACCTCTTGTATAAACTTTTCACTTTTAACGAATAAATGTTTTTTTAGAACTTTATTTATAATTTCTATTTCGTTAATTACTCCGTGAGTCACATACGGTGATAAACCAGAAATATTTTTTCTATTCTGAGTACCAAAATCAAAGTTTCTTAATTTAGTATATTCTAGTAAGTTTTTTTCTATAAAATCATCTAATTTTTTTAGAGCATCAGTTCTGCTATTTAAAAAATTCATTGATATTATTAATTAGTTTCAATCCTATTAATTATATTAAAATTTTTGTCCGAAACTATTATTTCTCCTGAAGCTGATCCCACGCTAAGAGCTTCAGAAATAACCACAAAATGCGTTACTAAAATTAAATTTTTTTTACTATTCCAGCTTAAAATATATTTTTTTAAATCATTGATTTGCTTTGTTTTATTTTTTGCAAATTTTATATCGTAGAATGAATTTAAAGCATCAAAAGTCTCAAAGCTATTAAACGCATATTTTGCAGTTTCTTTGCACCTGCACCATTCACTAGATAAAACTTTATCTATTTTTATTTTATTTTTAGTAAAAAATAATCCAATTTTTTTAGATTGATTTATTCCTTCCTGGTTTAAATTTCTTTGGCTAGTGCAATCTCCTAAACTAAAATTCTCTGGGTCTCCATTTCCAGGAGCATGGGCATGTCTAATAAAAATTAGTTTCCCTCCTTCTTTGAGTGAATTAATTAGTTTTTCATTAGAATTGGCTGAGTTTAAAAATAAAAAAAAAATTAGAGCAAAAACACTTATTAATCTTTTCATGCTTTAGGACTAATCATTTGGTTAACGAAGTTTTTTCTTATGGAAGTTAATAAATCTTTCTACATTTGATTTATTAAATGTTTTGTTGTCCTCAAACGAGACTTTTTGCATTGAGTAAGCACTACTTTTTGTTTGTCTTGAAACAATAGTGATATTGCCTTTATATAATTTAAGCTTAACAGAGCCATTAACTTTATTTCTTTTAAGATCTACAATTTTTTGAAGTTTAAATCTTGCTTTAGAATACCAATAACCATTGTAAATAAGTTTTGCATATTCGGGCATAATTTCATCTTTTTTATGCATAGTTTCTTTATCTAAAGTAACAGACTCAATTGCTCTATGAGCGGTCATTAATAAAGTTCCGCCGGGTGTTTCGTAGACACCTCTAGATTTTATTCCAATAAATCTATTTTCAACTAGATCAATTCTGCCAATACCATTTTTACCCGCAAGAATATTTAATTTTTGTAAAAGACTTCCCGGAGATAACTTTTTACCATTAACTGTTATTGGGTCACTACTTTTAAAACCTATAGTCACATAGGAAACTTTATTTGGAGCTTTTTCAGGAGACACTGTTCTTTGAAAAATAAATTCTGGAGCAGCATTTTTAGGATTTTCCAAAACTTTACCTTCTGTGGAAGTGTGAAATAAATTATCATCTACAGAAAATGGTGGAGCTCCTTTTTTGTCTTTAGGAATAGGTATTTTATTTTTTTTGGCATATTTAATTAAATCTGATCTTGAATTTAATTTCCATATTCTCCAAGGAGCAATAATTCTAATTTTGGGTCCAAAGTAATGATAACCAAGTTCAAATCTCACTTGATCATTGCCTTTACCAGTGGAGCCATGTGAAACAGCATATGCTTTAAATTTTTTAGCAATAGCAATTTGTCTTTTTGCAATTAGGGGTCTCGCTATAGATGTTCCTAACAAATAGACACCCTCATAAATTGCGTGCCCTCTAATCATTGGGTAGACATATTCTTTTATAAATAAATCTTTTAAGTCCTCAACGATAATTTTTTTAACACCAAGAGCTTTTGCATTTTTAATAATTTTTTTTTTATCTATTTCTTGCCCAATATCGGATGTATAAGCTATTACTTCAGCATTATAGTTTTCTTGAAGCCATTTAAGAATTATTGAAGTATCTAAACCACCTGAATAGGCAAGTACTATCTTTCTTTTTTGTTTCATTAATTTTTTAACTACAGCTTTTTTTTGCAGAGTTATAAGCTTTAGTAAAACCCATCATTGAATAGTGATCTGTAGTTTGTGTCCCTTCTTCAGAATTACCAATAATCATAAGTCTTGAAGCTTTCTTCATGGCAGAAATTAATTTTTTTTCATCTTCATTATCAACTACCCAAGCAAAACGTCCTTTAGAAAAAAGATCAAAGGATTTTTTACCTGATTTTGCAGCAACTGGTGCTTTTAATTTAAATTCGTACCCATTAGTTACGCTAATTTCATTTTTAATATTTTCATCTGGTCTAAAACTTATGAATAACCTAGAAGGGTCTCTTTTTAGTTTTTTAGGTGCTTTTACAACAGGTATTGATTGTGCAAAACAAGTTTTCACTCCTTCTTTTAATAAAACAAAGCTTTGCCAGTCTTTAAATTTTCCCAAACTTTTTAAATCTTCTTCAGCATTTGCAATGCTAAAAATAAGAGAAAATATAATTATTAAAAGAGTTTTTTTTATGGACATGGATTTGGATATTTTTTATGTATTTTACCTATTTCTTTAATTATTTGTTTATCTAAATTTATATTTACACTATCTATATTAGTTTTCAACTGCTCCATTTTTGTAGCTCCAATTATTACAGAGGTTACGAACGGTTGGATTTCACAAAATTTAATCGCCATTTGGGCAAGGTTTAAATTAAATTTTTTAGCTAAATTCCAATACTCTTCGATGGCTTTTTCTGAATGCAATGTTCTGTATCTTCCCCAAAAATCATAAAATAAATCCATTCTCGAGTTTTTAGGCATTGAACCATTTCTATATTTTCCAGATAAATACCCGGAAGCCAACGGTGAGTATGCTAATAATCCTACTTTTTCCCTTATAGCTATTTCTGAAAGACCAACTTCAAAGGCTCTATTTAAAAAGTTATATGCATTTTGTATTGTTACAATCTTTGCAATTTTTTTTTGTTCAGCTAATTTTAAGTATTGATTGCTCCCCCAAGCTGTCTCATTGGATATTCCTATGTGTCTTACTTTTCCAACTTTAACCAAATTATTTAATGCATCTAAAGTTTCTTCAATACTAATAAAATCATCAGTATTTTTATGCTCATATTCTAACTTGCCAGAAAAAGCCCCAGACGGCCTGTCCGTCCAATGTACTTGGTACAAATCTATATAATCAGTTTTTAAATCTTTTAAACTTCTATCGCAGGCAAATTCAATTTGTTTTTTATTTAAAGAAGTTTTTTCTTTATTTGGTCTTAACCAATCCATACCTGATGCGCCAGCCACTTTATCTGCCAAAATAACTTTATTTCTTTTTTTTGTTTTTAAAAACCACTCTCCAATATACTGGCTAGTTTTTCCTCTCGTTTCAGCTTTCATAGGCACCGCATAAAGTTCAGCAGTATCGAAGAAATTTACCCCCTGATCTAAAGCATAGTCTATTTGTTCAAATGCCTCTTTTTGAGTATTCTGCTGCCCCCAAGTCATTGTACCGAGGCAGATTGAGCTTACTTTAAGATTTGTATTTCCTAATTTTTTAAAATTCATTAGATTTAATATTCATTAAACTATCTGTTTGACTTGAAAAAGCTTTAAAATGACAATATATATATTTTATGGAATTTAATAAACAAAATATACAGTCAAAAACAATAAGCACGGAAACACATGCGATAGATGAAGGACTAAGAGCATACATGCTCAAAGTTTATAATTATATGGCTTCCGGCATCTTAATTACTGGTTTTATTTCTTTAATTTTATTTAAATTTGCTGTTGTAACAACAACAGATGGTTCTATTGCTGGATTAACAGGTCTTGGTAATGCGCTTTATAACTCTGCATTAATGTGGGTAGTTATGCTAGCTCCATTAGGTGTGGTTTTTTATATGAGTTTTGGAATAAAAAATATGACCGCATCTAAAGCACAGGGAACTTTTTGGGTTTTCGCAGCATTAATGGGAGCATCTCTTTCTTCAATATTTTTAATATATACAGGCGCAAGCATAACTCGTGTATTTTTTATAACCTCTGGAACATTTGGAGCCATGAGTATTTATGGATACACAACAAAAAGAGATTTAACAAAATTAGGATCTTTTTTGATGATGGGATTATTTGGAATTATAATAGCTTCAATAGTAAATATGTTTATGAAATCAACAATGATGTATTATTTAATTTCTATCTTAGGAGTTTTAATTTTTGTAGGCTTAACAGCTTACGATACCCAAAAAATTAAAAATATGTATCTTGCTAGTGACAGCGGTGAAATCATGGGCAAAAAAGCAGTGATGGGTGCTTTAACATTATATTTAGATTTTATTAATTTGTTTATTATGCTTTTAAGATTATTTGGACAAAGAAGATAAATTTAATTTACTAATTTAAATTTATTCCAAATTACCTTTTCAATTAATTTTTTTAGGTTTTCAGAATTTTTAATTACTACATTTCTAGAATTTTTAATAATATATTTTTCGTTATTATTTTTAGGGTTTAAATTTTTTGCTATTTTGTATATAGGGTATTCAGACGCTCTATGATAAACATTAAAACTAACTTCCTTTTTTGAAATGCTTAATCCGTAATCTTTCCATTCTCCATTTGCAACCATTTTCCCGTATAAATTTAATATAGTTTGCAGTTCTACTTTATTAAAAAAAATATCTTTTTTTTTTAGTTCATTATTTACGACTAATCTTAGGTGTTTCATTATTATTTTAACCTATATTTATTTATTAGTGCAATTTGGCTTGCAGCAAACAGAAAAGTTATTGGCAACAATCCCCAAACTTTAAAATTAACCCAGAATGACTCTGATTGAGTCCTCCATACAACTTCATTAAGAGCAGCTACTAATATAAAAAATCCTATCCATCTATAATTAAGTTTTTTCCAACCCTCATCTTCTAACTTAATACTATTTTTAAAAAATATTTTTAATAAAGGTTTATCAGTAAAATATCTTCCAAAAAGCAAAACCAAAGCAAAAAGCAAATTAATTATTGTTGGTTTCATATAAAAAAATATTTTATTGTCGAAATACAGAGTTAATCCACCAAAAAAAGTGATGAGAATGCCACTAATTAAAGGAACCATAGGTACTTTTTTTTCTAAAAAATAAACCACTACAAGTGATATAAGTGTAGCAATAACAAAAGGAGGAATGGCTGTTTTTAAATTATTTTCTCCTTTATGGTATATTATAAAGAAAATAAGCAAGGGGCCAAAATCAGTTATGAATTTAACTAGGGTCTTATTCATGGAAAAATATTAACATATGTGACATTGAAGGTATATTTTTTCTATTGATTTTTTTTTAAATATACATATCTTTAGGATATTAATGCCAAATAATACTGCCAAATTTTCAATAGGAGATGTAGTAAAGCATAAACACTTTGATTTTAGAGGTGTGATTTATGATGTTGATTTCAAATTCAACAATTCTGAAGAATGGTACCTATCAATACCAAAAGATGTAAGGCCAAAAAAAGATCAACCTTTCTATCACTTGCTAGCTGAAAATAACGAAATTACATATGAGGCATACGTTTCAGAGCAAAATCTAATAGATGATGATTCGGATGAGCCAATTAAACATCCATTAATTGAAGAAATTTTTACAGGAAAAAAAGGTTCAGGATACTTTAAACCTTCCCATTAATAAAAATTTTTGCCACAAATTTAACAAAATTAACTCAAATCTTAGACAAAATGTGGGAATAGTATATTTTTAATGCCTAGTTAGGAGAACATTAAATAATCTTCATCTCCCTCAAACCTTCTAATTAGGCATTAATTATCAATATATTATCAATTTTTTAGTTTACAAAACTTGTTTATTTTTTAAAGTGAAGGTTGTATGTTTCAAATATGATAAAAACAGGATCTAAATTACTGATCACTCTATTAAGCTTGCTTTTCTTTAGCTGCATAAGTTTTGCTGAAGAAAAAAAGAAGAGCTGGTCAGAAGTACACAATAGATCAACAAAAAATTTTTATGAAAATGTGGGATTAGACTTTTATACTGGAAATTTTGATTTCAGTGATCACAAGCAAAGCGCTGTTCTTGTTGGCATGCAACACCATAATGAAAGTTTATTTAGAGAAAGTTTTTTAGGAAAGATCACTCCAATTACAGGAGGTTTTGTGACAGGGAGTAATTCACTTTATTTTTATACTGGCGGGGAAGCTGAATATACTTTTGGAAGGCTAAAAATTAATCCAAGTTTTGCACCTGGACTTTATCGTCAAAGTGGTGGCAAAGATTTAGGGCACGTATTAGAATTTAAAACTGAAGTTAAAGCAGCTGTAGAGATAGGAAAAAATAATTTTTTAGGTATGTCTTATAATCATATATCTAATGCTAGCCTAGGCACAAAAAATCCAGGTGCAAATAGTTATATGTTTAATTTTCGTAAACAGTTTTAATTTAATAAAAATTAAATTAAAAAATGAACCTTAATGATTGTTATAATTTTGGGGACTTTAGAAAGTTAGCCAAAAAAAAATTACCTTCTCCAATTTTTCATTATATTGATGGTGGTGCTGATGATGAGGTTACGTTAAAAAGAAACACAGAATCATTTAATGATTGTGATTTAGTGCCTAACATTCTTGCAAGTGTAGGAACGCCTGATTTATCAACAACTATTTTTGGAAAAAAAATTGATATGCCAATTTTTCTTTCACCAGCGGCAATGCAAAGACTTTTTCATCATGAGGGAGATATGGCCTCAGCAAGAGCAGCAGAAAAATTTGGTACTTTTTACAGCATGTCTTCTATGGGAAACAATACTATAGAAGAGGTTTCCAATATATCAAAAGGACCTAAGCTATTTCAACTTTATGTTCATAAGGATCAATCAATTACAGATGATTTAATAGATAGATCTAGAAATTCTGGATTTGATGCAATGTGTTTAACGGTGGATACACTTGTTGCTGGAAATAGAGAAAAAGATCATCGAACAGGTTTTATTACACCACCAAAACTGACTCTTCAAAGTTTAATGAGTTTTGCAATGTGTCCTGAATGGGTTTTTAATTATTTGACTCATAAAAAATTTGAATTAGCAAACGTTTCAAAAAAAACAGATAAGGGAACTAATATTTCAAAATCAGTAATTGAATATATAAATGAACAATATGATCCAGCAATGAATTGGAAAGATGCTGAGTATTGTGTAAAAAAATGGAATGGTCCTTTTGCATTAAAAGGTGTGATGTCTGTAGAGGATGCAAAAAAAGCTATAGACATTGGATGTACAGCAATAATGATTTCAAATCATGGAGGCAGACAATTAGATGGATCACGGTCTCCTTTCGACCAAGTAAAAGCAATATCTGATGCGGTTGGAGATAAATTAGAAATTATTTTAGATGGTGGAGTCAGAAGAGGAACCCATGTATTAAAAGCTTTGGCAGCAGGAGCAAAAGCCTGCAGTTTCGGAAAAATGTTTTTATTTTCATTAAGCGCAGGAGGTCAAAAAGGAGTTGAAAAACTGTTACAAAACATGAAAGATGAAATTTATAGAAATATGGTATTAATGGGATGCAAAAGTATAAAAGAACTTGATGGTACAAAATTAATTTATAGAAAATAAAAAGAAAAAAAATTAGAATGAAACTGGCAAAAAATTTAGAAAGATTAGGAACTGAAGCAGCATTCACAGTATTAGCGGAAGCAATAAAATTAGAGGCTAAAGGTAAACCCATGATTTATTTAGGTCTTGGACAGCCAGACTTTAAAACACCTAAGCATATTGTTGATGCGGCAAAAAAAGCTCTAGATGACGGTCACCACGGGTATGTTTTATCCAATGGGATTTTAGAGTGTAGACAGGCAGTTACTAGGAAAATAAAAAAACTTTACAATAAAGATGTAGACCCAGAGAGAGTTTTAATTGTGCCGGGTGGAAAACCAACTATGTATTACGCAATAGCATGTTTTGGAGAGCCTGGAGCTGAAATAATTCATCCCACGCCTGCTTTTCCAATTTATGAGTCTATGATTAATTATACGGGTTCAACAGCAGTTCCCTATGATCTTACTGAAGATAAAGATTTAAAATTTAACCCAGAAAAAATATTATCTTTGATTACTGATAAAACTAGATTGTTAATACTTATAAACCCAAATAATCCTACAGGAAGTTTTGTAGAAAAATCTTCTATAGATGTATTGGCAGAAGGACTTAAAAAATATCCTCATGTCACAATTTTAAGTGATGAGATTTATAGTAGACAAATTTTTGATGGCAAAGAAATGCCAACATTTTTCAATTATCCAGAGCTTCAAGATAGATTAATTGTGTTAGATGGATGGAGCAAAGCTTATGCAATGACAGGATGGAGACTAGGTTGGAGTGTATGGCCAGAAAATTTAATTCCACATGTAAATAAATTACTTATTAATAGCGTTTCATGTGTTAACGCTGCATCACAATTTGCTGGAATAGCTGCTCTAGATGGACCGGACGATTCTATTCATGCAATGATGAAGGAATTTGATGAAAGAAGAAAATTAATTCACAAAGGGCTTAACAATCTACCTGGCATTGAATGTAGTATGCCAGGAGGTGCTTTTTATGTGTTCCCTAAAGTCATAGGCACTGGAATGAATGGTGAAAAATTTGTAAAAAAATGTATGCACGAAGCAGGTGTAGCAATTGTGCCCGGAACTGCATTTGGCAAAACTTCAGGAGATTATGCAAGATTTAGTTTTGCAGCTTCAAAGGAAAATATTAGTGAAGCTCTCGAAAAAATACAAAAAATGCTTCGTTAAGTCTCACCAAAGCATTTAAGTTTTTTTGACCACCAAGCTTTTTGGTTGTAATATATTTTTATGTCTAATTTACAAATGCCTAAAATTGACCGCAAAACAATAAGAAGAAAAAATAATATTGTAAAAGACTTAAAGAAAATTATTAAACATCAAAACATTTTAGATCACCCAGATGAATTAAAACCTTTTGAAACTGACGGCTTATCAGCATACAAACAAATTCCACTAATTGTTGTTTTTCCTGAAAACACAAAAGAAGTAAGTAGGATTCTAGAATACTGCAATCAAGAAAGAATTAAAGTAGTACCCAGAGGAGCTGGCACAGGCTTGTCCGGAGGCGCTCTTCCAATGGAAGATGCAGTTTTATTATGCTTGGGAAAATTTAACAAAATTTTAGACATTGATTATAATAATAGGTGTGTGGTAGCTCAGCCAGGAGTAACAAACTTGTCAATAACAAAGTCAGTTCAAGAAAAAGATTTCTATTATGCCCCTGATCCTTCAAGTCAAATAGCGTGTTCAATAGGTGGAAATGTAGCTGAAAATTCAGGAGGCGTTCACTCATTAAAATATGGAACAACAACTAATAACATTTTGGGTGCAGAAGTTGTGTTTATGGATGGAACTATTGTTAGATTAGGCGGAAAGGTATTTGATTCAGAAGGCTATGATTTGCTTGGATTGATTACTGGATCTGAAGGACTTTTGTGCGTGATCACAGAAGTTACAGTTAAGATTCTAAAAAAACCTCAAACAGCAAAAGCTGCTTTAATTGGATTTGCAACAATTGAAGATGGAGCAAAATGTGTGACAGAAATAATTTCAAAGGGAATTATTCCAGCTGGCATGGAAATGATGGATAAAGCACTTATTCATGCAACTGATAATTTCGTTAAAGCAGGCTACCCAAGAAATGCAGAGTCAATGTTAATTGTAGAGTTGGATGGCACAGAAGTCGAGGTGATTGAATTAATAGAAAGTGTAAGTAAAATTGCAAAAAAAAATAAGGCATCAAGTATCAAAATAAGTAAAAATGATAAAGAAAGATTAAAATTTTGGGCAGGAAGAAAAGCTGCTTTTCCAGCATGTGGTGATATGGCTCCAGATTATTATTGTATGGACGGCACCATCCCAAGAGGAAAACTTACTGATGTTCTAAAAGAAATTCAAAGACTATCCAAAAAATATAATTTACCAGTCGCAAATGCGTTTCATGCAGGTGACGGCAATTTACATCCATTAATTATGTATGATTCTAATGACAAAAAAGCTTTGAAAAAAACTGAACAATTTGGTGCAGATATTTTAAAATATTGCGTAAAAGTTGGAGGAGTTTTAACAGGAGAACATGGTGTAGGTATAGAAAAAAGAGAATTAATGTGTGAAATGTTTAATAACAATGATATTCAACAACAGATAAAGATTAAAAAATCTCTAGATTTAAATTCATTATTAAATCCTGGAAAAGTGTATCCAATATTAAGAAAGTGTGCTGAGGAAGGGAGAGTGCATGTCCATGGAGGAAAAACAAGATTTCCAGACATTCCAAGATTCTGATACTTTATATCCAAAAAAAGAAAAAGAAGTAGCAGAAATAATTAAAAAATTTTATAAAAAAAGCACACCTATAGAAATAATAGGCTCAGGTTCTAAAAAAAAAATTGGAAAAATTCTTCAGTGTGCCAAAATTTTAAATCTATCAAAGTTAAGTGGCATTATAGAGTATCTACCTGGTGAACTTTATATAAAAGTAAAAGCTGGAACAAGTGTCAATGAAATTGAAAGTGAATTAAAGAAAAATAAACAACAGCTAGCTTTTGAACCCATTGACTTTGGATACTTATTTTTGGGTAAAAGTGATTATGGAACAGCTGCAGGACAAGTCTCCTGCAATTTATCTGGTCCACGTAGGTTTAAAGTAGGAAGTGTAAGAGATCATGTCTTAGGTTTTAAAGCAGTCAATGGTCGCGGTGAAATAATAAAATCAGGAGGAACAGTAGTTAAAAATGTTACAGGTTATGATTTAAGCAAATTAATCTGCGGTTCATATGGAACTTTGGCTGCATTAACTGAAATTACCTTTAAAGTACTACCTGCCCCAGAAGAAAGCACAACTTTAGTGATTCATAATTTAGATATTAATTTATCACTTAGTTATCTTCAAAAAGCAGTTAGCTCTCCACATGATATTTCTGGAGCATCTTTTTTACCAATAGATCCAATTTGTAATAAATGCCAAATGGATATTAAAAAAACATTTAAACTTAACGACCTTAAAGAAGAAGGGTCTATAACTGCGATTAGAATTGAAGGATCAAAAAAATCTATAAATCAAAGAATAAAAAATTTGAATAAAGAACTAAATACTTCTTATTTAAATATATCAGTACTTGAAACATTACAGTCAGAAATTTTTTGGAAAAAAATAAAAAATTTAGAGGTTTTTTCTAAAACAAATAATAATATATTGAGAATAGTAATTCCACCATCAAATTGTAACCAAATAATATATCAACTACCTAAAAATTTTAAATTTTGTTTGGACTGGGGAGGTGCTTTAATTTGGGTGGAGGCATGTGAATTAACTGAACCAATGTTTAATTCAATACGAAAAAAAGTAGTCAGATGTGGAGGGTATGTTTCTATGATAAAAAACTCTGATTATTTGCCTTACGTTGAGGATGTATTTACCATTGAGAGAAATAGATTTAGTATATCCGAAAGCATTAAAAAAAGTTTTGATCCTAAGAGAATACTTAACCCAGGAAAAATGTATACAGGAATATAAATGGAGACTAATTTTTCAGAAAAGCAGCTTGGTGATGCAAAAAATAAATCAAGTGAAAAAATTTTAAGAAAATGTGTTCACTGTGGTTTCTGCAACGCTACGTGCCCAACCTACGAACTATTAGGAGATGAATTAGATGGACCAAGAGGTCGAATATATTTAATTAAAGATATGTTAGAAAATAACAAACCAGCTAATGAAAATATTGTTAAACATATTGATAGATGCTTGTCATGCTATAGTTGCATGACAACATGTCCGTCGGGTGTTAATTATATGCATCTGATTGATCATGGAAGAAATCATATAGAAAAAACTTATACAAGACCTCTTTATGATCGATTTCTAAGAAATTTTTTATCTTGGGTTTTAACAAGCACATTTAATTTTAGAATTATTTCTATTATAACTTTATTCGTTAAACCATTAGGATTTTTGTTTCCAAAAAAAATAAGAGAGATGATGAATTTAATGCCAGTAAAATTTCCAAAAAAAACTCTTCCACAAATGACTTTATATCCAGCAGAAAAAAGGAAAAAACCTGTAGCAAGAATTGCTTTACTAACTGGTTGTGTGCAGAAAGTTATTTCTCCACAAATTAATGAAGCAACAATAAGATTATTAAACCGTCATGGAGTTGAGGTAATTGTTCCTAAGTCTGTTAATTGCTGTGGTTCATTAGATCACCATTTAGGAAAAGAAAAAAAGTCAAAAGAAGTTTTTAAAAATAATATTACTATCTGGTATGACGAATATTTAAATAATGGGTTAGATGCAATAATTTCTAATACTTCTGGATGCGGAACTACACTTAAAGATTATGGTTTTATTTTTAGATCAGATAAAGATTTTAAGAAAAAAGCTAAAAAAATATCCGAGTTAACCAAAGATATATCTGAATACTTAGATGGAAACGTAAAACTTAACTTTATTAAAAATAAAAAAATAGAAAAAAAATATAAAATTGCTTATCATTCAGCTTGCTCAATGCAGCATGGTCAAAAAATACATAAGGAACCGATGAATTTAATAAAAAAAACAGGAAATGAAGTTATAGAAATACCTGATGGTCATATTTGTTGCGGTTCAGCAGGAACTTATAATTTACTACAAAGTGATATTGCTAAAAAATTATTAAAAAATAAGATTTCAAATATTGAGAAAATTAAACCTGAAATTATTTCAACTGGTAATGTGGGTTGTATTTCACAGATCTCAAATGCAACTAAAATTCCAATTTTGCATACTGTTGAAATTATTGATTGGTATACTGGCGGCCCAAAACCTAAAATTCTGGAAAGGATATGAAAAAAATTTTAATTACCAGAAAACTAATTAAATCAAGTGAAGAGTTAGCTTCAAAAATATTTGAAACTAAATTAAACAAAAAAGATGATTTGTTAACAAAAGATGAGTTGATAAAAAAAAGTGAAGACTGTGATGGTATTTTGTCTTCACTTACAGAAAAAATAGATGCCGATGTAATTTCAAAACTTTCAGATAAAATAAAAATTATCTCAAATTTTGCAGTAGGTTTCGGTAATATCGATATTAACGCAGCAAAAAAAAGAAATATAGCGGTTACTAATACTCCAGATGTTTTAACAGATGCTACAGCAGAAATTGCTATGCTTATTCTTTTGGGGGCAGCTAGAAGAGCTACAGAAGGGATAAAGGCAGTGCATACTAAAAATTGGAAGTGGACAGCTGATTTTTTAATGGGAAAACAATTGACTGGATCAAGATTAGGAATTTTAGGAATGGGAAGAATAGGAAGAGCTGTTGCAGAAAGAGCAAGATCATTTGGAATGTCAATTCACTATTTTAATAGATCAAGATTGAGTAAAGAACTAGAGAAAGACGCTATTTATCATAAATCTTTAGAAAGCTTATTATCAGTTTCTGATTTTTTTTCTATCAATTGTCCAGCAACTGAAGAAACAAAACATATTATTAATAAAGAAGCTATAAAATTTTTTCCAGATGGAGCCGTAATCTCAAACAGTGCTAGAGGTGATATGATAGATGACGAAGCTATGGTAGAAGCGCTTAAGAATGGAAAAATCTATTCTTTGGGAATCGATGTCTATAATGGAGAGCCTAATATTCATCCTGGGTATTTAGTCTTACCTAATGTTTTTGTCTTACCTCATTTAGGCAGTGCAACAAAAAAAACTCGAACTGCAATGGCGAATCTTGCTGTTGATAATATGAAAGATTTTTTTCAAACAGGAAAGTGTAAAAACCAGGTAAACTAAATCCATGTATGTTACGCATAATTGACATATAATAAATTAAATATATTAAAGTGTTAATGATAAAAATAAATGCCTAACGATATTAAAAATATAGTAATAACTGCAGCAGTAAGAACACCAATTGGAACATTCCGAGGATCATTGAAAGAAATGCAAGCAAGTGATCTTGGAACTTTAGTGACAAAAGCTGTGATAGAAAAATCAAACTTAAAACCTAATGATGTTGATGAATTAATAATGGGTCAAGTATTGACTGCTGCTACCGGACAAAATCCAGCACGACAAGTTGCAATTCAAGCTGGTTTACCAGTTGAAAAAACTGCTTATGTAATAAATCAAGTTTGTGGATCAGGATTAAGATCAGTTGCAGCTGGATATCAATCAATTATATCAAATGATTCTAAAATAATAATTGCAGGAGGTCAAGAAAGTATGACCAATGCACCACACGCAATTTATTACAGGGAAAATAAAAAATTAGACGAAACAAAACTTATAGACACGATGATTAAAGATGGACTCTGGGATAAGTTTAATGGATACCATATGGGGATTACGGCAGAAAATATTGCTACTAAGTGGCAAATTACAAAAAAAGAACAAGATAATTTTGCCTTATCTTCACAGCTTAAAGCGGAAAAGGCACAGAAAGATGGAAAGTTTAATGACGAAATTATTCCAGTAATTTTTAAAGGTGAAAATAAATTGAAAGTTGATGAACATCCGAGACCTGGGATGACTTTAGAACGACTTGCAAAGTTAAAATCATCATTTAAAGATGGTGGCTCAGTAACTCCTGGAAATGCTTCAGGGATTAATGATGGAGCTGCTGCAGTAATTTTAATGAGAGAAAATGAAGCTAAAAAAAGAAATTTAAATCCGTTGGTAAAAATTGTTTCATGGGCTACATGTGGAGTTGACCCATCCCTCATGGGATCGGGACCAATACCATCATCTAAAAAAGCTTTAGAAAAAGCAGGCTGGGAAATGAAAGATTTAGATTTAATAGAATCAAACGAAGCATTTGCTGCGCAAAGTTTGGCGGTAATTAAAGATTTAGGTTTATCTGAAGAAAAAGTTAATGTTAATGGTGGATCAATAGCTTTGGGACATCCAATAGGAGCTTCTGGAGCTCGCATTTTAGTCACTCTTATCCATGAAATGAAAAAAAGAAAAGTAAAAAAAGGATTAGCAACTTTGTGCATTGGCGGCGGCATGGGAATTGCTATGTGTATCGAAAATATTTATAGCTAAAAATAATTAGATTCAATTAAAAATTGTATTTGTATTTTTTTATAACTTTTAAGGCTATTTTTTTAAAATTTTCTACAAAATTTATAAAGACTCTAAAATTTTTCTGTGATCTAATTTATGTAAGTTAATAAAGAAAAAGTAAAAGACAATTAGGAGGAAAAATATATGTCAAAAAAAGATAAAACGTTAAAAGGAATAAAAACTCCTTCAAGACGTAAATTCTTTAAAGCTGCTGCTGCAACAAGTGCTGTTGCTGCCGCAACACTAGCTATGCCTTCAATCGCCAAAGCTGCAACTACTTTAAAAGTACAAGCTGCTTGGGGTGGGGGAATTTTTCTAGAGAATGCTCAAGCATACGTTAAAAGAGTTAACGAAATGTCTGGAGGTAGTTTAAAAATAGATTTACTACCTGTGAATTCTGTAGTGAAAACTAGTCAAATGCAAGATGCTGTTCACAGAGGAGTTCTAGATGGAGCTCATTATGTACCAGCATATTGGTACAGTAAATCAGCTGCCGCGTCTCTTTTTGGAACTGGCCCATGTTGGGGTTGGAGCGCAAATGAGATGTTAGGTTGGATTCATTATGGTGGCGGTAGAGGATTATTTAATGAGCTAATGGGTACTTTAGGATTAAACGTTGTTAGCTTCTTCAATAGTGCAATGCCAGCTCAACCACTAGGATGGTTTAAAGAGCAAATTAAAAACTCTTCTCAAATGAAAGGTTTGAAATATCGTACTGTGGGATTAGCTGCAGACGTTCTTGGAGAAATGGGAATGTCAGTTGTTCAACTACCAGGTGGAGAAATTCAAGCAGCAATGAAGAGTGGATTAATTGATGCTGCTGAGTTTAATAACCCAACTTCTGATAGTGACTTTGGTATGCAAGATGTATCAAAACATTATCACTTAGCAAGTTTTCACCAATCACAAGAAGCTTTTGAGATCACATATAATAAGAAAACATTTGATGGTCTAGCTCCAGAATTACAAAAAATTCTTGAGTATGCTTCTGAAGCTGAAAACTCTAACTTCTTCTGGAACAACACGTTAAGGTATGCCGATGACCTTGTTAAATTGAAAAACAAGCTTGGTGTTAACATTTATAGAACACCAGACAGTGTTATGGCTGACCAATTAAAAGCATGGGATGTAATTACTGCAAAATTTTCAAAGAGTGATCCTTTCTTTAAAAAAGTTGTAGATTCTCAAAAAGTATATGCTAAAAAAGTTATGGCTTACTTATTGCTTAACCAGCCTGATTATGGAATGGCTTATAGACACCACTTCGGTGATCCTGCAAAAGCTATTTAAGTAATCAAGTAATAATTTTTTAAGGGCGACTTTTAAAAGTCGCCCTTTTCAATTAAGCTAAATCAAATGAAAAAATATATATATTTTTTTGAAAGTTTAAGTATCTGGATAGGTAGAGCTTTTGGATGGTGTATCTTAATTTTAACTCTTTCGGTTACATATGAAGTTTTTGTACGTTATGTTTTAAATGCTCCTACAGTTTGGGCGTTTGATATGATGGTACAAATGTATGGTGCATTATTTTTAATGGCTGGACCATACGCATTAGCTCAAGACGCTCACGTAAGAGGTGATGTTTTATATAGATTGTTTCCATTTAAAGTGCAGGCGCGGATTGATTTAACGCTCTATATATTTTTCTTTTTTCCCGGAATGTTAGCTTTATTTTATTTTGGTTATGAAATTGCATCTGACTCTTGGAGATATAAAGAAGTTAGCTGGAATAGTCCTGCTCGAATTCAAATTTATTTTTTCAAATCTTTAATCCCATTAGCTGGTGGGCTACTTATCTTGCAAGGGATCTCAGAATGTATGAGATGTATTCTTTGTATTAGAGATGGTAAATGGTTGCAAAGACACGAAGATGTTCGTGAAACTGAAAAAGATTTAATTTCAAGAAAAAAAGAAGAAGAAAGACAAAGAGAGGCTTTAGGACATTAAGATGACAGATCCACAAGTTGCAATGATGATGTTATCAATATTTATTTTCCTAGTATTACTAGGATTCCCTATAGCATTTACACTAATAGCAATGGGGGTAGGTTTTGGGTACTACGCTTATTTTGAAGAAGGAAATTTATTTCTTAACAAAATTTTTTATTTACTTAATCAGAATACCTATTCTGTTATGGAGAACGATGTTTTGGTGGCCATACCATTATTTTTATTTATGGGTTATATAGTTGAAAGAGCAAATATAGTAAATCGTTTATTTTTTAGTTTACAATTGGCAACACGACATCTTCCGGGATCAATGGCTGTAGCAGCTCTTGCTACTTGTGCAATATTTGCAACAGCGAGTGGTATTATAGGTGCGGTAGTTACCTTAATGGGTTTGCTAGCTTTTCCAGCTATGGTTAAAGCAAATTATGATCGTGGATTTGCTGCAGGAGTTATTTGTGCAGGCGGAACACTTGGTATTTTAATTCCTCCTAGTATTATGCTTATTGTTTATGCTGCGATAGCAGAGTTATCTCCGTTAAGACTTTATGCTGCAGCAATATTTCCAGGATTTATACTTGCAGGTTTTTATATGATTTATGTTATTGGTTATGCATTCTTTAAACCAAGTATAGCTCCTAAACCAATTGAAGAAGAAATTCCCCCTACAAAAGTAATTATTTTACAACTAGTAACTTCATTTGTCCCACTGGCATTATTAATTTTTACAGTGCTTGGTTCAATTTTATTAGGATTAGCTACTCCCGCAGAAGCCGCAGCTATTGGTGCATCAGGCGGTTTGTTTTTGGCATACTGTTATAAGTCTCTAACCTTCGAAGGTTTAAAACAATCTGTATTTTTAACAGCAAAAACTACTGCGATGGTTTGCTGGCTATTTGTTGGATCATGGACTTTTGCTTCTGTTTTTTCATACTTAGGTGGACATACTGTTATAGAAAATTGGATACTTGGCTTTAATTTAGAGCCATGGCAATTTCTTGTATTAGTTCAAATTATAATTTTTTTACTTGGTTGGCCTCTTGAATGGACGGAAATATTAATTATATTTGTGCCAATTTTTTTACCAATGCTTGATACATTTGGAGTTAACCCTTATTTCTTTGCAATGTTGATAGCATTGAATCTTCAGACTTCATTTTTAACGCCCCCCATGGCCATGGCAGCTTACTACTTAAAAGGAGTGGTTGGTGATGAAATTGAATTAGTAGATATATTTAAAAATATAGCTCCATATCTATTCATAGTAATATTTACAATGGTGTTAATGTACAATTTTCCACAAATCGCATTATTTTTACCAGATTACTTTTTTGGTGTAGGTAAATAATATTTATGCCTTCTATTAAAAATTCAGCCGTAGAAATGGTTCAGGCTATAAAAAAAGGAGAAGTTTCATCTGAAGATCTTGTTAAAAACTATATAGAGCAAATAAAAAAAAAAGAAAAAGATGTAGAAGCCTTTCAATTTTTTGATGAAGAGCTTGCTCTTTCCCAAGCTAAAAAATCAGATGTGTTACATCAAGCAGGTCAACATGGAGATCTTCACGGAATTCCAGTAGGTGTTAAAGATATTTTTGATACAGTTGATATGCCAACTGAAGATGGTACAAAAATTCACAAAAACAATCCGAGTTTAAATGACTGTACAGTTGTATCTAAATTAAAACAAGCAGGAGCAATCATCATGGGAAAAACAGTCACAACTGAACTAGCTTATTATTCGCCTGGCAAAACTAAAAACCCACATGATTTAAGCAGAACACCAGGAGGATCATCGAGCGGTTCAGCTGCAGCTGTAGCATCACACATGGTTCCGCTTGCTGTTGGAAGTCAAACTAACGGATCTGTAATTAGACCAGCTTCTTATTGTGGTGTAGTGGGCTACAAACCTACAAAAGGTTTAATATCACGCCATTTAGTTATGCAAATTTCAAGAACATTAGATCACGTCGGAATTTTTGCTAACTCTATTGAAGATGCAGCATTAATTAGCGAGCAGCTTATTGGTTATGATAAACAAGACCCTGACACATCGTTAAATCCGAAACCTAAATTATTAAATGCAAGTAAAACAAAGCCACCAATGGAACCTTTGCTTGCTTATATTAAATTACCATTTATGAACAAATTAGATGAAGATGCGGTTGAAGCATTTAAAGAAGTAAAAGATGAACTTAAAGGCCAAATAGATGAAATTGAGCTACCAGAAGGTTTTGCCAAAATACCTGAATGGCATAAAATAATTATGGAATCAGACATGGCTGCATCTTTTTCAGAAGAATATAAAAAATCAAAAAATATGTTAAGTAATAAAATTATAGAAGCCATTGAAAGAGGAATGAAGTACACCTCGATAGAATATAATAATGCTCTATTGAAGATTGACGTAGCTAATGCTTATTTTAAACAATTTTTTCACGATTATGACGCAATCTTAACTCCGTCTGCTAACGGTGAAGCACCACAAGGTTTACAGTCCACAGGAGATCCAATTTTTTCCACAGTATGGACATACTGTGGAATGCCATCCATTAGTTTACCTTTATTAAAAGGAAAAAATAAACTTCCTATAGGAATACAGCTTGTATCATCCTTATATGATGACGAAAGATTATTTAGAAATGCAAGCTGGTTGACAAACAAAATGAAAGCGTGATTAAATATTGATATGAAAATAAGTGAAAAAATAACAATTTTTATAGGTATATTCCTTTTTGCAACATTTGTTATTGGTTTAGCATGGAGTATAAGTACGGGTCTTGCAGGATTTTGGAGAGGGTTTCCTTTTTGGATTATAGTTTTATTTGTTTTATTTCTTTTAGTTTATGATTCATTAAAAGTCATTAAAAAATAATCAATTTAATAAGAATCAATTAAATCCTGAACTATCGTAATCATATTTTTGAATGTCTCTGCAAAAAAGTCTAATTGTTGATCTATAAATGCAAAAAATAATACATCTTGAGGAAAATAATCTAACCAATAGTCTTCAAAAGTTTTTATAACTCCCACACAAGAAAGAAAAACAATTAATAAGATAAATATGTAGCCAAAAAAACCCATACCATTTTTGGGTTTATATATATCAGGCAATTTTTCTCGCTGGTTTTGAGATTCAGATGATGGGTTAAAATCCATGGATTTTTTAGAAGATTTTTTTCTGACAATGCCCACAATTTTATCAAGTTCAATGCTAACTGATTTTTTAGCAAATATTCCAGTTTTTCCAGAAGGTAAAAGTTGCGCCCATTGGTTTCCTAAATACTTATATTTTTTACCATCAAATGCTTTAACTACATTTGCTGAAATTTTAGTATCAGTATTTTCAATTGGTGTTTTATCTATTTTTTTAATAATTGTTCTAGGCGCAATTTTGGGCATTTGATGCCAAGTAACAGAGCAGTAACCACACTGAACAGTCCTTCCCTTTTTTGGTATATCGCTTTCTCTTGCAATAAATCTTCTAGAACAATTTTTACACTGTATAATCATTTAATTTTTATATTTACTTATGATAGTTTAAATATTTAAAATATTAAATGAAATTTTTTTTTAGAAAAAACTTCATAAAAATGAACTATTTTACAAATATATTGTTATTTTTTGTATTAATTTATTTTTTTATCGTTGTTTTAGCATACATTTTTCAAAGAAATCTTTTGTACCATCCAAAAGAGAATAATTATTTTAACGACAAACTTATAGTTTCTGTAGAAAAAGTAAAAATTATTACGCAAGACAACATTGAACTCATATCATGGTATCACGAAAAAGATCTTCATAACCACAAGACTATTCTATTTTTACATGGGAATGCTGGCTCTTTAGAAAACAGGATTCATAAAATTAACCACTTCAAAGATATGAAGATAAATTTTTTAATAATTGCATGGAGAGGATTTAGTGGAAACAAAGGCAAACCAAATGAATCTGGTCTTTATGAAGATGCAAGAAGTGCAATAAGATGGCTTACAAGCAAAGGTGTCGAAGAAAAAAATATAATTATTTATGGAGAATCTTTAGGAACAGGTGTTGCAGTTGAGATCAGTCAATTCCAAAATTTCGGAGGAATAATTTTAGAATCTCCTTTTACATCAATGATTAATGCAGGAAAAGATAAGTATCCCTTTTTACCAGTAAAAATAATACTTAAAGACAGATACGAAAGTAATAACAAAATTAAAAATATAAAAATTCCTATAATGATAATGCATGGAAAACTTGACAATATTGTACCTTTTTATATGGGAGAAAAAATGTATCAACTTGCGAGCGAACCTAAATATTCCTACTTTACCGATTATGACAATCATATGATGGAATACAACAGAAAGCTTTTAGAAACGCTAAAAATTTTTATATCAAGCTTAAATTAAGTCACAATTTAAACAAAGAAGCCTCACAAAAATTTTTAAAATAACTAATATGAAAATTTCATTTTTATATTCTGTGGTATTTATTATTTTTTTTAATATTCAAATTAATGCAAACGAATCCAATCCTTATAAACAAGATGTGGAGGAGGTATTTAATATTGGAAAAATGTTATCACATGACAAAAAATTTACTCTCTTTTTTAAATCTAGAGATAAGGCGGTATTAGCAAAAGGAGAAGAATTTAATTATATTACAGATTATCCTCAAGATTTATATATTTTGTATAATAAAACAGGAAAAATAAAACCTTTAATTACTTATGATTGGTTTCCAAAAGAGGTAAAAAACTTAAGTTTTAGTTCTAATTTGCCAGTCTTCCCAGAAGACTATGCTTATTATTTACTTAGTGATAATCAAACTTTAATAATGATTAGTGGGGTAAAATCGATTAGATCAAATTTTAAATTTAATCTTAAAAATAATCGACTCGAAAAACTCTCAAAAAATAATAAGTACAAATTGTTTATTTCATCTTTGCTAAAAGATTGCGGTTATAAAAATATTAACTCCACTTACAAATGTTCGTATTACAAACCATTAATTTCTTTAAATCTTATAAATTAAACTAATCAGTCATTAATGCAGTTGCGAAATGTTGTGCATTAAAAAGCTGAAGATCATCTTCTTTTTCTCCCATACCTAAAGCTACTATAGGTAATTTAAATTTTTTTCCTACAGCTAATAAAATTCCTCCTTTTGCTGTTCCATCTAGTTTGGTCATTATTATTCCAGAAATTTTAGATATTTTTTGAAACTCCTCAACTTGATTTATTGCACTTTGACCTGTAGTTGCATCTAGTATTAAAAAGATTTCGTGCGGGGCCTCTGTTTCAATTTTTTTTAAAACATTTATTATTTTTTTAAATTCATCCATTAAATTTTTTTTATTTTGTAATCTGCCAGCAGTATCAATTAGTAAATAGTCAAAATTTTCTTTTTTTGCATATTTTAAAGCCTTGTATGCCACTGAGGCAGGGTCGGCACCTTCTTCTGACTTTATAATTGGTGCATTTATCTTTTGACCCCAAATTTCTAATTGACTTACTGCCGCCGCCCTAAAGGTATCTGCAGCTCCAAAGAGTACTTTTTTATTTTTTTGCATCAAAAGTTTTCCCATCTTTCCAATTGTAGTAGTTTTTCCAACTCCATTAACTCCTGCGATCAAAATTACGCAAGGTTTATTTAAATTTAACTGTACAAGATTTTTTTCTAAAGGTTTTAAAACATTAAAAATATAATCTGTAAATATTTTTAAAATCTCATTTTTGTTTTCTTTTTTAGGATCTATTCTAGTTTCTGAAAGTTTTATTTTAAGTTCTTGAGCAACCTCTGTACCAACATCAGATTGAATTAAAAAATCTTCTAATTCATCTAACATATTTTGATTTATTTTTTTTTTAAAAATTAAATTACTTATTCCTGACGATAAACTTCTGGAACTTTTGCTTAAACCAAACCTAAACTTTTTAAAAATATTCATAACTAAATATTTACTATAATTTTTTTAATCTCTGAAACTTTCCCTTTCATATAAATATTGTTATCCATCTTCCAATCAATATTTAAAACTCCTTGCTGAAATTTTATATCCACACATCTATTTGTTAGTTTTAATTCAGCTCCCGCTACCGCGGCAGCACATGCAGCAGTTCCACATGCTTTCGTTAAACCAGCACCACGTTCCCAAACTTTTATCTTCAGATATTTTTTATTTTCAACACAAGCTAATGTAACATTACATTTTTCAGGAAAATATTTGTGATTTTCAATTTCGGGGCCAATCTCTTTTAGATTAAATTGGTTAAAATCATTTACAAAAAAAATTACATGAGGGTTCCCTACGTTTAAAGAAAACCCACCAATAATTTCTTTACCATCATTACTATTTATTTTTATTTTTAAATTCCTATTATTTATATCTTTTAATAAAGGTATCGTGTTCCATTTAAAATTTGGTCGACCTATATTTATAGTGATTAAATTTTTATTATCTAACGTAGCTTTTAAAATCCCTGATTTAGTTCCTAATGAAATTTTTTTTTTATTGCTTTCTCTCATTAATAAATAAGCTGCACACCTGCTTCCATTTCCACACGCTGATACTTCCCCCCCATCTGAGTTATAAAATTTTAAAAAAGCATCACTATCAGAGTCTTTATCAATAAAAATAACTTGATCGCATCCAATGTTATTTCTGCTTGAAATTTTTATTATTTGGTCTTTAGTAAGAAAAAAAGACTTTTCTCTTTTATCGAATATAATAAAGTCATTTCCTAAGCCATCCATTTTATAAGCTTCTAAACTATTCATATTTTTAGTTTTACCTTTATTTATTGACTTTTTGTACCTCAATATGTAGTCTATTAATTATTCTCGCAAAAGTAAGTTTTTTGCGGTGCCTTTGGAAACAAAGGGATCGACACTAGTCAGCGATGGTTCGCCCGCTAGTGCGATTTTTATTGGAGTAAATAAAATTATGTTTGAAAATTTAACAAATAAATTTGAAGAAATTTTTAGTTCTTTAAAAAAAGAACCATCGCTTAATGATAGTCAAGTTGATGATGGAATGCGAAGGATAAGACAAGCTTTATTAGACGCAGACGTTGCTTTACCTGTAGTTAAAAAACTAATTGAAAATATAAAACCTCAAGCAGTTGGACAAGAAATTATAAGATCAACTACACCTGGTCAAATGATAATAAAGGTTGTTTTTGATGAAATTGTAAAAATTTTAGGCGACTCTAAATCAGATCTTAATTTAAATGCAGTTCCACCAGCATGTTTAATGTTGGTTGGTCTTCAAGGGTCAGGAAAAACAACTACAGCAGCAAAACTTGCTAAGTATCTAGAAAAAAATAATAAAAAAAAATCTCTTTTAGTTAGTTTAGACGTTTATAGACCAGCAGCCCAAGAACAATTGAATATATTAGGGGAAAAAAATTTAATACAAACATTACCTATAGTTAAAGATCAATTGCCAATTGATATAGCTAAGAGAGCTTTAAATGCGGCTTCTTTGAGTGGTGTGGATACTATAATCTTCGATACAGCAGGCAGAACCCAAATTGATCTATCTATGATGAATGAAATCAAAGAGATAAAATCCTTAATAAATCCAATAGAAACAATTTTAGTAGCAGATTCTCTTACAGGACAAGTTGCTGTAAATATTGCACAAGAATTTAAAAAAACTGTCGATTTAACAGGGATTGTTTTAACTAGGGCTGATGGTGATGGTAGAGGTGGAGCCGCATTAAGCATGAAGTTCACGACTAACACTCCGATTAAGTTTATGGGAACAGGTGAAAAAATTGAAGACTTAGATGTTTTTTATCCAGACAGAATAGCCAATAGAATTTTGGGGATGGGAGATGTTGTCTCTCTTGTTGAAAAGGCTTCCCAAGATCTTGATGAAGAAAAAATAAAAAAAACAGAAGAAAATTTAAAATCAGGCTCATTCTCTATGGAAGATTATTTAGGTCAACTTAGACAAATGAAAAAAATGGGTGGAATGGAAGGAGTGCTTTCAATGCTTCCAGGTGTATCAAAAATTAAAAAACAAATGGATAATGCAAACATTGATGAAAGTATAATTAGAACTAACGAAGCAATTATTTTATCTATGACTAAAGATGAGAGACTAAACCCAAAAATTATTAACAATTCTAGAAAAAAAAGAATTTCTAGTGGTTCAGGAACAGATTCTGCCACTATAAATAAATTGCTAAAGCAATTTAAAATGATGACTAATATGATGAAGAAAATGTCAAAAGGTGACCCCCAAAGTGGGATGTCCCCAGAAATTTTTGATCAACTTAAATAAAAAATGGAAAGGAAAATAATAATATGCTTAAAATTAGATTGTCACTAGGTGGTGCTAAAAAAAGACCAGTTTATAAAATAGTAGTTGCAGATAGCAGATTTCCAAGAGATGGAAGATTTATTGAAAAGTTAGGATTTTTTAATCCTCTACTACCTAAAACAAAGAAAGAAAGAATAAATTTGCAGGTAGAAAGGATAAAATATTGGATAAGTAAAGGAGCAAAACCGACTCTAAGAGTTTCTAGAATATTGGGAGAAGCAGAAATTTTACCAATGCCCCCTAAAGGAAACAATCCACTTAAAGCCATTCCAAAAAAGGATAGAAAAAAAGAAGAAGGTGAAAAGACGTCTTCAGAACCAAAGAAAGAAGAACCAAAGAAAGAAGAACCAAAGAAAGAAGAACCAAAGAAAGAAGAACCAAAGAAAGAAGAACCAAAGAAAGAAGAACCAAAGAAAGAAGAACCAAAGAAAGAATAAATGTGGAAAGCAAGAGTATTTACTTTGTACCCTGAATTATTTCCGGGACCATTAGAAATAGGACTTTATAAAAAAGCACTTGAAAAAAAAATCTGGTCTTTGGAAATTGTAAATATAAGAGACTATTCATTAGACAAGCATAAGACAGTAGATGACACTACTTTTGGTGGGGGAAGCGGTATGCTAATGAGAGCAGATGTTATTGCAAATGCACTGGACAAAAAAATTTCTAATAAAGATGAAAAAATTATTTATTTATCACCTAAAGGAATAAAATTTGATCAAGCATATGCAAATAAAATTTTAAATAATAATATAAATATTATATGTGGGCATTTTGAAGGAATTGATGAAAGATTATTAAAAACAAGAAATATAGAAGAAGTCAGCGTAGGAGATTTTGTTTTATCAGGTGGTGAAGTAGCAGCTCTAGCTGTAATTGATGCAGCTGTTAGATTAATCCCAGGAGTAATTGGAAATTCTAATTCCTTAATAGATGAGACTTTTGAAAATAATTTATTAGAATATCCTCAATACACAAAACCACAAAAATGGGAGAATAAGGATGTGCCAGAAGTGCTATTAAGTGGAGATCACAACAAAATAAAGGGCTGGCGTTTAGACCAATCAGAGGATATAACACGACGCCGACGGCCAGATTTATGGCAAAAATATAAAAAAGAAAAATGAAAAATATAGAAGAAATAAACAGAGAAAGTATTAAAAGAATTTTAACTAATAAAAAAATCCCTGATTTTTTTTCTGGAGATACCATCAAAATTGGTGTTAGGATTGTTGAGGGAAAAAGAGAAAGAATCCAATACTTTGAAGGAGTTTGTATTGCAAAGAAAAATAGAGATATAAATTCATCCTTCACAGTGCGAAAAATTTCATTTGGTGAAGGTGTTGAACGGACTTTTGCTTTGTATAGTCCAATAGTTGATTCAATTAAAGTGATAAGATCAGGTCAAGTTAGGAGAGCAAAGCTTTATTATTTAAGAGATAGAAAAGGAAAATCAGCAAGAATTGCAGAAAAAATAAAGAAAAAGATTGGTGTAGATTTACAAAAGCATGATGAAACCAAAAAAGAGATAGGAGACATAGATCTAATAAAAGAAAAAAGCTCTACAAAAGAAGCCAATCTTAAAAAAGAAGAAATAAAAAAAAAGAAAAAATAATTTTTTTCTACAATGCCCCAAACACTTTATGACAAAATTTGGAATGAACATATAGTTTATCAACATGATGACGGCACTACATTATTATATGTTGATAGACATCTTGTGCATGAAGTCACCAGCCCCCAAGCTTTTGAAGGTTTAAGATTATCTAATAGAAAAGTAAGAAAACCAAATCTAACTTTGGCTGTTGCGGATCATAACGTACCAACAACTAATAGGTCCAAAGGCATAGAAGACCAAGATTCAAAAATTCAAGTTGAAGAACTTGAAAAAAATTGCAGGGAATTCGGTATAGAAATTTTTGGAATGAATGATAAACGACAGGGAATTGTTCATATTATTGGTCCAGAGCAAGGTTTCACCCAACCTGGAACAGTGATTGTTTGTGGAGATAGTCATACTGCAACGCATGGCGCCTTCGGATCTCTAGCTTTTGGAATAGGAACGTCAGAAGTTGAACATGTTTTGGCAACACAAACCTTGATACAAAAAAAATCTAAAAATTTTCGAATTAACATAACCGGAAACTTATTAACTGGAGTAACAGCTAAAGATGTTATTTTACAAACTATCGGAAAAATAGGAACAGCAGGTGGAACAGGTATGGTTATTGAGTATGCTGGAACTGTAATTGAAAATTTAAGTATTGAGCAACGAATGACAATTTGCAATATGTCAATAGAAGCAGGCGCTAAAGCAGGGCTAATTGCTCCAGATGAAAAAACTTTTAAATATTTAAAAGGTAAACCAAAGTCCCCAAAAAACGAAAACTGGGATAAAGCAGTTGAGTATTGGTCTAAATTAAAATCTGACTCTAGTGCAAAATTTGATCAAGAGGTTGAAATAAATGGTAAGGATATTAATCCAATGGTAACTTGGGGAACATCACCACAAGACGTAGTATCAATCACAGAAAGCGTTCCTGACCCAGAAAAAGAGAAAGATGAAGATAAAAAAAAATCTATTATTAGATCATTAGAATACATGGGGCTTAAACCAAACACAAAAATTACAGATATTAAAGTAGATAGAATTTTTATTGGAAGTTGTACTAATGGGCGAATAGAAGACCTAAGAGATTCTGCTAAAATTATAAAAGGAAAAAAGGTTGCTGAGCATGTCAATGCAATGGTAGTTCCAGGTTCTGGTTTGGTTAAGCAACAAGCTGAAGAGGAAGGTATAGATAAAATTTTCAAAGAAGCTGGTTTTGATTGGAGAGAGCCTGGCTGTTCAATGTGTTTAGCTATGAATGCTGACAAACTTAATCCAAAAGAGAGGTGTGCTTCTACTTCAAATAGAAATTTTGAAGGGCGACAAGGTCGCGGAGGAAGAACTCACCTTGTAAGTCCTACAATGGCAGCTGCAGCTGCTATAGCTGGACATCTAACTGATGTAAGAAAGTTTAAAAATTAATATGAAAAAATTTGATATTTTAGTAGGAATACCCGCAAATCTTTCCATGATTAATATTGATACAGATATGATTATTCCTAAACAATTTTTAAAAACTATAAAAAGAACAGGTTTAGGAAAAAATTTATTTTTTGAGATGAGATATGATGATAATGAAAAAAAAATTGAAGATTTTGTTCTTAACAAAGAACCTTATAATAACTCATCAATTTTATTAACTGGCAAAAATTTTGGTTGTGGCTCGTCCAGAGAGCATGCTCCCTGGGCTTTATTAGATTTTGGGATAAGATGTATAATAAGCTCAAGCTTTGCCGATATTTTTTACAATAATTGCTTTAAAAATGGAATGTTACCTTTAATTTTAGAACAAAAAAAAATTGATGAAATTATTGAATATTCAAAAAGAAAACAAAACATTGAAATAAATCTTACAAAACAAGAAATTAAATTTGGGAATAAATTAATTAAGTTTACAATTGATAAATTTAAAAAGAATTGTTTATTAAATGGAACAGATGATATTGCCATGTCCTTAGAAAAAAAAGAAGAAATAAAATTGTACGAAGATAGCTTAAAGAAAAATAAACCTTGGATAAATTAAGATGATTAAAGTAAAAAGTAGAAAAATTTTATTATTACCAGGCGACGGTATTGGGCCAGAGGTAGTGTCTGAGGTAAAAAAAATTATTGAATGGTTCAATAAAAATAAATCTTTAGATTTTACAATAGAAGAAGATTTGATAGGTGGAGTCTCATATGAAAAACATAAAAAGCCAATTACTGATGAAGTATTTTATAAAGCGCTGGAATCTGAAGTTATAATTCTAGGAGCTGTTGGAGGTCCCAAATGGGACAATTTAGAATTCTCAAAAAGACCGGAAAGAGCACTTTTAAAATTAAGAAAAGAATTAAAGTTATTTGCCAATTTACGACCAGCAATTTGTTTTAAACAGTTAGTTGATGCTTCCAGTTTAAAACCTGAAATCGTGTCTGGCTTAGATATAATGATTGTTAGAGAGCTTACGGGTGGAATTTATTTTGGTGAACCAAGAGGCATCAAACCTATAGAGAATGGAGAAAGAAAAGGTATAAATACCCACACTTATACTAGCAGTGAAATAATTAGAGTTGCTAAAATTGCTTTTGAGTTGGCCCAAAAAAGAAGTAAAAAAGTGACCTCATGCGATAAATCAAATGTCATGGAAGCAGGTATACTTTGGAGAGAAGAGGTTCAGAAAGTAAAAGATGATGATTATCCTGAAATAGAATTAAATCATATGCTTGCAGATAATTGTGCAATGCAATTATTAAGAAACCCAAAACAGTTTGATGTTATTGTAACAGATAATTTGTTTGGTGACATTTTGTCAGACGAGGCTGCGATGCTAACTGGATCATTAGGTCTATTACCTTCGGCATCACTAGGAGCAAAAGACAAAAATGGAAAAATGAGAGCAATGTATGAGCCAATTCATGGTTCTGCTCCAGATATTGCTGGGATGGGACAAGCAAACCCAATAGCAACTATTCTAAGTTTTTCTATGGCTTTGAGATATTCTTTAGATTTAGATAAAGAAGCAGACATTCTAGAACAAGCTGTCCAAAAAGTTCTAGATGATGGACTAAGAACTAAAGATATTTTATCAAAAGATAAAAAAGAAGTATCTACTGCCCAAATGGGTGATGCAATAATTTCAAAACTTAAATAGTATCTAGAGCAATGAATATAAAAAATGTAGTTGTCATTGGATCTGGGACCATGGGAAGTGGTATCGCCGCTCAATTATGCAATGCTAATATTCCAGTCACATTATTAGATTTAAAAACAGAAATTTCAGAAAAAGCAAAAAAAAAAATATTTGAATCCCGCCCACCTTTGCTAATAGATAAAAGTAAAATTGATAATATTAAAGCAGGTAATATAGAAGATGACTTTGCTTTGGTAGGAAAAGCTGACTGGATAGTAGAAGCTGTAGTTGAAAGAATAGATATAAAACATAATCTTTATAAAAAAATTTCTAAAATTAGAAAATCAGATTCAATAATTTCGTCAAATACATCTACAATTCCTTTAAAAGTTTTATCAGAAAAGATGTCTGCAGAAGATAAAAAAGATTTTTGCATTACTCACTTTTTTAACCCTGTGAGATATATGGGCTTATTAGAAATAGTTAGCGAAGAAACAAATGATACTAAAAAAATAAATTTTCTTAAAATTTTTTGTGAGGAAAATTTAGGAAAAGGTGTAATAATTTGTAAAGATACACCAGGGTTTCTAGGAAATAGAGTTGGAGTTTATGCTATGCAAGTAGCAATGACAGAGGCAATAAAAATGGACTTGAGTATAGAAGAAGCAGATTCAATTTTTGGAAGACCAATGGGTATTCCAAAAACAGGTATTTTCGGATTGTATGATTTAATTGGAATAGATTTAATGGCTGACGTTTTAAAAAGCTTTATTAAAGAATTGCCCAAAGCAGATGTTTTTCATGAAGTAGCAAAGGAAATACCTTTAGTAAAAAATTTAATTGAAACTGGCTATACTGGTAGAAAAGGTAAGGGTGGATTTTACCGAATGAACAAACAAGATGGTAAAAAGGTTTTAGAAGCAATTAATTTAAAAAATGGCAAATATTCGCCATCTAAAAAAGTTGACTTAAATATAGAAGAAAAAATTAATTTAAAAGATCTTGTTTCAAGAAATGACAAATATGGAAAATACGCATGGTCGATTATTTCAAAAATTATTCTTTATGCATCTTCTTTGATTCCAAATGTAACAAAAGATTACAACAATATTGATGAAGCAATGAGACTTGGTTTTAATTGGGCAAGAGGACCTTTCGAGATGCTTGAAGAACTCGGTGTAAAATTTTTTGTTGAAAAAGATAATCAACTCAAAATAAATGAATTTATAAAAAAACTTTATGAAACAAAGGTTGATAAATTTTATGGAAAAAGACAAATCTACACAAGTTTAGAAACCTTAGGAAAAGTAAAACAATTAGCAAAAGTTCAAAAAGAAAATAAATCAGCTTTTACATATGAATATAAAGATTATAAAATTGTAGAGTTTAATACTAAGGCTAATACTTTAGATTATGATTCGATGGATGCATTAAAAAAAGCATCAGATAAAAATTTAATTATTATAAATGAAGGTATGCAATTTTCAGCTGGCGTAAATTTAAATTATGTAATGGAATTTGCTAAAGAAAAAAATTGGAAGGCAATTGAAAAATTTATTTATCATTTTCAAATGACTTGTAAACAGCTAAAATATTCTAATAATTTGGTTATTGCGGCGCCTTCTGGTTTAGCTTTAGGTGGTGGTTTTGAAGTATTAGTTCAAAGTGATTATATAGTTTCTCATACCAATATAGTAACAGGTTTAGTGGAAACAATCGTAGGTTTAATACCTGCGGGAGGAGGAACAAAACAAATGTTATGGAGATGGATGCAAGATGAAAAAGCTAAAGAAGATCCAGACTTTGCACCACAAAAAGTATTTGATATTATTGGATATGGAAAAACAGCTAGTTCACCTGTTGAAGCTATGCCATTAAAGTTTTTGTTAGAAAAAGACAAAAGTGTTATGAATAGAAACAAACTTCTTTCAGTTGCAGAACAATTGATTAATGAGAAAAAAAATGGATATAAACCACCTCTACAACCAATTTTTAAGTTATCAGGTAACCAAGTAAGGAATAAAATGTTTCAAACTCTTGAAAATCTTTTTAAAGAAAAGAAAATACTGGAGCATGGAATGGAAGTTGGAAAAAAATTAGCTTTTGTATTAAGTGGAGGTAACACAACTATTGATAAAGAATTATCTGAAGATGATATGTATGCGTTAGAATTAGAAGCATTTATGCAACTAATTCAAATGGAAAAAACTCAAGCTAGAATTAAACATACTCTTACAACGGGCAAACCTTTAGTAAACTAATGGCAACTTATACTGCTCCTATAGATGATATGATGTTTCTCTTTGAGAAGTTAAAAGATAATCCTCATTATAACGATCTTGAAAAATATAAAGAAGTTAATCCAGAACTTGCAAAAGATATTTTGGAGCAAGCAGCAAAGTTAACGGAAAATCTTGTGTTGCCTCTAGCTAAAGCCGGAGATGAAATACCTGCTAAACTAGAAAATGGTGTTGTAAGAACTCCACCAGGATACAAGGAAGCCTACAAAAAATTTATTGAAGATGGTTGGACCTCTCTATCGTGTGACCCAGAGTACGGTGGACAAGGTATGCCAAAAACAATAAGTGCATTCTTTGATGAAATGTTATCTTCGGCTAGTTTATCTTTTAAGCTATACAGCGAACTCAGTATTGGAGCCTATAACTGCATATTACACCATGGCACAGATTCTATAAAGAAAAAATTTCTTCCCAATATAGTCAAAGGAATCTGGAGTGGAACAATGTGCTTAACAGAACCAGTTTGTGGAACAGATTTAGGGTTGCTTAAAACGAAAGCAATAGAACAATCAGATAAAACTTTTAAATTAACAGGTCAAAAAATATTTATAACTTCTGGTGACCATGATCTTACAGAAAATATTATACATCTTGTATTAGCGAGAACGACAGATGCTCCGGCTGGAACAAAAGGAATTAGTTTATTTCTAGTGCCAAAAATTCAAGTAAAGGAAGATGGTTCTTTAAGCCAAAGAAATGGTGTTTCGACAGGTTCAATTGAAAGCAAGATGGGTATTAAAGGGTCCGCGACATGTGTTTTAAATTTTGATGGGGCAGTTGGATATATGATTGGTCCAAAAAATAAAGGACTGAGTTCAATGTTCACTATGATGAATTTAGAGAGAATTGTTGTTGGAATTCAAGGCTTAGGAATATCTGAAATAGCATATCAAAATGCTTTAAATTATTCTAAGGAAAGAAAACAAGGAAAATCAAATAATAGTAAATCAACAAATGGAGCAGATCTAATTATTGATCATGCTGACATTAGAAGATCACTATTAAATATGAAAGCAATAATCGAAGGAGAAAGAGCCCTAAGCTTCTGGTTAGCTCAACAAACAGAAGTTAGTTTGTACCATCATGATAATAAAATTAAACAAGAAGCATCAGATTTAGTTTCACTAATGACACCTGTCGTTAAATCATTATTTACAGATATGGGAATGGAAATTACTAGCGATGCAATGCAAATTTTTGGAGGGTATGGTTATACAAAAGATCAGGGTATCGAGCAGTTATATAGAGACAATAGAATAACACCAATATATGAAGGAACGAATTCTGTTCAAGCTATTGATTTGGTCTTCAGAAAACTTATAAATAAAAATGGAAATATTATTGAAAATTATATTCAACTAATTAAAAAAGGTATTGACGAAAGTAAAAATAATGTTGAAACAAAGTTATTTACAGAAAAATTAAATCAATATTTAAAGATATTAATAGATTTTACAGCTTGGATTGAAAAGAGCATGAAAAATTCAAAAGATGACGTTAGTGCTGCATGTAATGATTATCTTAAAGTTCTTGGTTTAATTGCGATTGGTTATTCTTGGTTAAAAGTTTTAGATATAAGTTATAAGGAAATTAAAAATAATAAAAATTTTTTTGAAGATAAAATAGAAACAGCAAAGTTTTTCTTTGACCGAATTTTGCCTAGAATTGACACTCATTACAAATCTGGTATTTCAGGAAGCAAAAACATAATGAACTTTAAATTTAATTAAAATGGAATATCAAAGCTTATTACATAAAAAATTGCACGAAGGAGGATTTGTATTTACTGCAGAAACCACACCTCCTGATGCTTCTAATAAAGAAGTTTTATTACAAAAAACAAAAGCACTAAAAGATGTTGCTGATGCTGTTAATGTTACAGATAGCCCAGGTGCAAAAGTTCACATGTCAGCTTTAACTGCAGCAATTATTTTAGTTCAAAATGGCATCGATCCAATATTACAATTAACGGTCCGAGATCGTAATCGAATAGCCTTGCAAGGAGATTTGGTTGGAGCATCAGCGCTAGGAGTACATAATGTTTTATGTTTATCTGGAGATGATCCAAAAGGAGGAGATCAACCAGACACTAAACCTGTGCATGATATTGATAGTTTAACACTAGTAGCTACAGCTGAAATGATGAGAGCTGAAAAAAAATTTCCATCAGGTCGCGCTATTGACCCTGCACCAAAATTATTTATTGGTGGCGCCGAGGTCCCGTCAAAAGGATTGCCAGATGTTAAAAAAATTACCAATAAAATAAACACTGGTGTAAATTTTTTTCAAACCCAATATGTTTTTGAAACTAAAAAATTAAAAGATTATATGAAAGTATTAGAAGATTCAGGTATTTTAGAAAAAACTTATTTTTTAATTGGACTTGGACCTTTTGCATCAGCAAAAAGTGCAAAATGGATGAATGACAATCTTTATGGAGTAGACGTTCCAGATGAAATAGTAAAAAGATTGGAACAGGCAAAAGATGCTAAAAGTGAAAGTAAAAAGATTTGTCTTGAATTAATTGAAGCTTTTAAGGAAATTAAAGGTGTGAATGGTGTTCATTTAATGGGACACAAAAAAGAAGATGTAATTGCAGAAATAATAAAAGAATCTAAAATAAGTTAATTTTACATGAGTGATTACGATAAAAATCTTGAAAAAAATAATGCGAACTTTGTTCCATTAACACCTTTATCTTTTCTTGAAAGAGCCAAGGATATTTATCCTAATTATGAGGCGTTGGTTTATGAAGATCTAAAATATACTTGGGCTCAAATTTACAAGAGATGTATTAAATTTGCTAGCGCATTAGAAAAGATTGGTATTCGCAAAGGCGACACAGTTTCATTTTTAGCTTTTAACACTCCAGAAATTTTTGAGGCTCATTACTCCGTTCCTATGACTGGCGGTGTATTAAATACGATTAATATTAGATTAGATGCTAAAACCATTGCCTATATTTTAGATCATAGTGATGCCAAGGTGCTAGTTGTGGATAGGCAACTTCATGTAGAAGTTAAAAAAGCATTAAGCACAATAAAAAGAAAAATAATTGTCATTGACATAAATGACAAACATGGACCTCAGGCTAAAATGGAAAAGATTGGAGATCTAGAGTATGAGACATTTTTAAATACAGGAGATGAAAATTATATTTGGAAAATGCCAGAAGATGAGTGGCAAGCTATTTCATTAAGTTATACTTCGGGAACAACAGGAAATCCAAAAGGCGTCGTTTATCATCATAGAGGTTCATATTTAATGTCAACAGGTAGCGCAGTAGCTTGGAATATGCCAAATAGATTAAATTTTTTAACTGTTGTGCCAATGTTTCATTGCAATGGTTGGTGTTATCCCTGGACTATTCCTATGATGAATGGAAAAACAATATGCCTTCGAAACATCGATATTAAGAAAATTTTTGAATTGATTGATAAACATAACGTAACACATTTTGGAGGTGCGCCGATCGTGCTTAATATGATTACAGGAGCACCCGAAAATGATCGTAAAAAATTAAAACAAAAAGTTCATGTATTAACTGCTGGAGCCCCACCACCAAGTATAATTTTTAAAAAAATGAAAAGCCTGGGTTTTGAAGTAATGCATGTTTATGGCTTAACAGAAACCTATGGACATGTAACTCAATGTGCATGGAACGAATCATGGAATGAATTAGAAGAAGAAAAACAAAATGAGATAAAAGCTAGACAGGGAGTAAGATACCCTAACACAGAAGGTGTAACAATTATGGACCCAGAAACCATGAAAGAGGTTCCAAGAGATGGCAAAACAATTGGAGAAATAATGATTAGAGGAAATGTAGTTATGAAAGGTTATTTTAAAGAAAAAGATGCCACTGACAAAGCAATGAAAGGTGGATGGTTTCATACTGGAGATTTAGCTATTATGTACCCAGATGGTTACGTAAAAATTCAAGATAGATCTAAAGATATAATTATTTCGGGAGGTGAGAATATATCATCAATTGAAATAGAAAATACGTTAGCAAAACATCCTTCTGTATCTATAGCAGCAGTAGTAGCGAAAAAAGATGAAAAATGGGGAGAGGTACCTTGTGCATTTATTGAGTCCGTTAAAGGTAAACCAGTTACTGAAAAAGAATTGATTGATTTTTGTAAGGAAACTTTAGCTAAATTTAAAGTTCCAAAAAAAATTGAATTTTGTGAACTTCCAAAAACATCTACAGGCAAAATACAAAAATTTGAATTAAGAAAAAAAGCTGAGGAGCTGAGCTGAAATTCGAGGTAGATCAAAAAAGTATTTTTGCATCAAATGGTGGACTAGATTTTGATACTAAGAAACCAGTAATAATCCTGATGCATGGTAGTGGTCTTACTCATATTGTATGGTCTTTGCATGAACAATTTCTTGCATCAAAAGGGTATTCTGTCTTAGCGCTAGATTTGCCTGCGCACGGCAATTCTGAAGGACCAGCAATTAAATCAATTGAAGAAATAGCAGAATGGATAAATAAATTAATGCAAAGCTTAAAAATAAAAGAAATTTCATTTGTAGGTCATTCGCAAGGTTGCTTAGTTGGCCTTGAATTTGCTCATCGTTTTCCAAAATTAATTAAAAGCTTAACTTTGGTTGGTGGATCTTATTCTCTTCCAGTAAATCAAGATCTTATTGATTATGCTGATGGTGGCGACATGAAATCAGTAGAACTGATGATGAAGTGGGGATATGAAGGAGTAAAAAAATTTATTGGAGGAAATCCAGTTCAAAAAATAATAAATTCACCGCGTCAAGTCCAAGAAGGTTTGGCTGTAGATCTAAGAGCGTGTAATAACTACAAAAATGGATCAAAAGCAGCGGAGACAATTAATTGCCCAACTTTATGCATTTTAGGAGATAAAGATAAGATGGTTCCTCTTGAAAAAGGAAAAAAAATGGCTACAAAAATAAAAAATTCAGAATTAAGCGTCATAAAAGAATGTGGGCACATGATTTTATTTGAAAAAGCATTTGAAATGAGAGAAATTGTTAAAAAATTTATTGAGAAAAATCACAAATAACTTTTATGAAAAAATTTTACATAGCAAAGTCTAGAAGGTTAAGAAGCACTCCTTACACAAACAGAATAGAAAATCAGGGGGTTACCGCATATACCATTTATAATCATATGCTTTTACCAGCATCTTTTGGAAATTTAGAAAAGGAATATTTTCATCTAAAAGAACATGTTCAGATTTGGGATGTTGCTGCTGAAAGACAGGCTCAAATAACAGGAAAAGATTCATCAAAATTAGTTCAATTAATGACTTGCAGAAATCTTTCAAAAGCAAAAGTTGGCAGATGTTATTATGCTCCTATTATTGATGAGCAGGGAGGCACGTTAAATGATCCGGTCGCTTTAAAACTGGCTGAAGACAAATGGTGGCTATCACTAGCTGACTCCGATATTGGTCTTTATGCAAAAGGGATTGCTAGCGGCTTAGGTTTACAAGTTAAAATAACAGAACCTGATGTAAATATACTAGCTGTTCAAGGACCTAAATCATTTAAATTAATGGAAAAAGTTTTAGGAAAAAAAATCACAGAGTTGAAATTTTTTGGTTTTGACTATTATACTTTTAAGGGAAATAAATTTTTAATAGCTCGATCAGGTTGGTCCAAACAAGGTGGTTTTGAGGTGTATGTTGAAAATCGTGAGGCAGGTCAAATGCTATATGATGAATTATTTTCAATAGGTAAAGAATTTAACGTCGAGCCTGGATGTCCAAACTTAATTGAACGAATTGAAAGTGCACTTCTGTCTGCAGGTAATGATTTTGATAACGGAGATAATCCTTATGAGTGTGGTTTTGATAAATATATAGATGTCGAGTCAGATATTAATTATCTTGGTAAAAAAGCATTAATTAAAATTTCTAAAGAAGGAATTAATAAAAAACTGATGGGCGTCCTTATAGATATAGATAAAATAGAAGTAACCGAGAGTGTACCTTTATACAATAACAACAACGTAGTAGGTGACCTAAGGTCAGCTACTTATTCACCTAACTTAAAAAAAGTTGTTGGTATAGCAATGATAAAAAAAAAATATTGGGATAAAACTATAACCATAGAGATAAGAATTAATGGAAAATCGAGTAAAGGTAGACTTTGTGATTTGCCAATTGTATAAGTAAAAGCTTATGGAAATAGTAACAACAATAGCACCTATTGCGTTAGCTCTACTAATGTTAGGTCTTGGTCTAGGCTTAACTCCTGCAGATTTTAAAAGAGTAGTTGATCACCCTAAAGATTTTTTTGTAGGATTCGTATGTCAACTAATTTTACTTCCTATTATTGCATTTGCTTTAATTAAAATATTACACACACCAATAGAATTAGCCCTAGGCGTTATGATTATTGCAGCAGCTCCTGGTGGAATAACATCAAACGTACTTACTAAATTTGCAAATGGTGATGTTGCTCTTTCTGTGTCGCTTACAGCAATAATAAGCTTAATTAGCATTATTTCAGTTCCATTCATTATATTTCAATCTGTGGAGTTATTAAATATTTCTTATTCTATAAAAGATATTTCTATGGTGAGCATTTCTTTGAAAATGTTTTTTGTGGTTACAGTTCCAATTATCATAGGTATGATTGTTAGAAAATTAGTACCAAATTTTATAATCAAAAGAGCATTGCTTGTTCAAAGAGTATCAATTGCTTTATTCATTTTAGTATTCGTAGCTATTTATGTTGAGGAGTGGGATAATATTATTAGTTTCATAGCTAGAGCAGGATCAGTAACTCTAGCACTTAATATCATAATGATGATTGTTGGTTATTACGTTGCTAAGTTTTTTACAACTGGCATTAAACAAAGAAGATGTATTTCACTTGAATGTGGCCTTCAAAATGGAACTCTAGCTGTGTTTGTAGCAACTCAAATTTTTGAGGAAATGGTTTATATAGTTCCTACTGCCGCCTATGCACTAAGTATGATGGCAACTTCTATAATATTTGTTTGGATTGTTAAAAAGAATACTTAAAAAATCAATTTATCTAAAAAGTAATTACCTAAGATCAACACCACTTCTTTATTAGATGTTTCTTGCAAATAGACTTTGATTCTGCATTTTAACTTTAATTTTAACTTTAATTTTATCTAATCTAACTTTATTTTGGATATTTTGTATTTCAACTAATGTTTTTTTATATTTTGCATTTCTTTTTTTTTGTAAACATACTTCTTTATCATTTTGCAATTTAGTCAATTTATCTAAATAAAAATCTTCACATTGAAATAATTCCATCCACACTACTTTTTCTTTTTCTTTATTTTTGTTATGTATAAAAAGGCCAAAT
>CAJQRW010000029.1 GCA_905612415.1 uncultured Pelagibacteraceae bacterium | reverse complement strand
CAGATTCCATCATTTTTTATTTTTTTAAATAAATCTCCGTATAAAAGTTGAGTAACAACTTCTGATTTTATATTTTTTTTATTGTAGACGTTTATAAAAGGTAAATTATTTTTCACTTTAATTTAAGTTTGTCACGAATTAACCAAAGACATACCAACGAAGGGATGACCATAATTGCAGTAATTATAAAAAATATTCCCCAGTCACCATTTAACCAGTCAACCAACGCACCAGATGAGGCTGCTAGGGTTGTTCTGCCTGCTGTCCCAATTGAAGCTAGCAAAGCGTATTGTGTGGCTGTGTAGGTTCTATCTACCAACATGGAGATAAAAGCAACAAATGCAACTGTAGCAAACGCAGCGGCCATATCATCAAAAATTACAGCAATTGCAAAAAGCCATTCTGATTTTCCTGACCAAGCAAGAATAGCAAACAAAAGATTTGTTGAGGCCATTAATATTCCAGAAACAAACATAGCTTTTATTACTCCAGAGCGTATCGCAAACAATCCTCCCAAGAGAGTAAAGACAACTGTAGTAATCCATCCTAGGCCCTTAGAGTAAAGTGCTATGTCTGATTTAGAAAATCCTATTTCTTTATAAAATATTATGGACATTCGACCAAGGAAAGCTTCCCCAATTTTAAAAAGAAATACAAAAGCTAAAATTGCTAAGGCAATTTTAAAACCATTTTGTTTGAAAAAACTTATTATAGGACCTCCAATTGTTCCACTGATCCATGCTGCTATTTTTGTTATTAATCCAGAAGACCCTATTTTTTTTTCAATCATTCGGTCTGCTATTTTTTGAGATTCATTTCTTTCTGTAGATTGAGGTTCGTGGACAAACATTAAAGCTATATTGCAAGCGATTATAATAATACTGAGTATTAAAAAAGTAATTTGCCAGTAGTTCTCAAATCCTATTTTTTGAAAATATTCTGCAGCAGTTAATGCAATTACTCCCCCCAACTTATATCCAGTCCACCAACCAACAACAGCGATAGCCGCTCCAGCTTGCATTAATTTTCCCTCATCTTTTCCAATTTGTTCAATTCTTAGAGCATCTACAGTGATATCTTGAGTTGCTGAAGCTACAGCAATAATCAAACCAATTAAAATTACTAAAGTAAGATTTGTCTGTGGATCTAACAAACTCCAGCAAACTAAGCTAAAAAAAATAGTCAGTTGCATAACAACAATCCAACCACGTCGATGGCCAATTTTATTTGTTAACCAAGGAATACGAACCCTATCTATTATTGGAGCCCAGAGATAGTTGATTGCATAAACACCAAATATTAATCCCGCCCATCCAATTGTGCTTCTACTTAAACCATCTTCCTTTAGCCATAAACTTAAACTACTTCCAATGAGAACCCATGGGAACCCACTGATAATTCCCAATAACAAAATTCTTGCCATTCTTTTTTCAAAATAGACAGAAAAAGTTTCAGACAAACTCTGTTTTTTATATATTTCCATAAATTATTAGTTAACTTAATCTTTCCAAAATGACGGAAAAAATAAAATTAATACTGCAAACAATTCTAATCTACCAAGCAGCATTCCTAAACTCAAACTTAATTTAGAAAAATTAGGTAAATTACTAAAGTTACCATTTGGTCCTATAATTTCACCTAGCCCCGGGCCAACATTTGATATCGCAGAAGCAGAACCTGAAATTGCAGTAATAAAATCTAATCCATTTAAAGATAATAGTGTTGCTAAAATAAAAAATATAAAAAAATAAATGAAAATAAAAGTTATTATTGAATAAATAAATGTATTACTAATTTTTTCATTATTATATTTAATAGAAAATATGCCATGTGGATAAACTAATTTTTTAAGTTGGTTTATTATAAAATACCCAAGTATTTGAAATCGAAAAATTTTAATTCCACATGTGGTTGATCCAGCACAGCCTCCTATAAACATCAAAAAAAGAAAAAACATAAGTGGAAATTTACCCCAGGAGCTAAAGTCATCCGTTACATAACCAGTCCCTGACAAAATTGAAACCACATTAAAAGTAGATATTCTTAAACTTTCAAGAAAACTATATTCTTTATTTCCTATATTTAAATACAAAAGCATTAAAAAAACAGAAACAACAATTATATAAATTAGACCTTTAATTTGAGAATCTTTAAAAAATATATTTTTATTACCTTTTACAAATTTTAGATAAGCAATAAATGGTATACTTCCTAATATTATAAATATTATAGAAATAGTTTCAATTTTGGGACTTTGGAAATAACCAATCGATTCAGAGTAATTTGAAAAACCACCTGTAGCAATTGTTGTCATAGCATGTGAAACTCCATCAAATATACTCATTCCACCTAACCAATAAGAAATTCCACAAGCAACTGTTAATGTAATATATATTGATGAAATTATTAATGTTACCTCTCGAGTTTTTGGAAGAATTTTTTCAGCGTCTGAATTTTCCATTCTAAATAATTGCATACCTCCAATATTTAAAAGAGGAAGTATAGTGATTGCCATAACGATTATACCAATACCTCCAAGCCACTGTAATAAAGCTCTCCATATTAGGACACTTTTAGGAGAGTTATCTAGATTTGTGATAATTGTTGATCCTGTAGTTGTTATTCCAGACATGCTTTCAAAAAATGCGTCAACAAAAGACAAATTAAGCCCAGATAGTAAAAAGGGAATACTTCCAAAAATAGCAATACTCAACCAAGATAATGTTGTTAAAAGAAAAGCTTGTTGTAAATTTAATTTTCTTTCGTCTTCTAGATTTGCAAGAACTAAAAGTATTCCTATAAACACAGTTATTGAAGAAGAAGATAAAAAGGCATTATTCTGTTCGTCATATATTATTTGAACAAAAAATGGTATAAGCATGAATGCGCCCAATATTACCAAAAGGACACCTATTGCAAAAAATACAGTTTTATTATTATTCATTTTGGAATGCTGAGGTTATTTAAAAATAATTGAAATTCAACATAATAAGACCTTATTATAACTATATTTTTATGAATAAATTTAATAAATCTTCAATATTGTGATTGATAAATCCATAATTCAAACTACAAGTTCATGGCCATTTGTTGAGTCTAGGAAATTAATTAAGGAACGACAAAAAATTTTTGAAAAGAAAGGTAAAATAACGCTCCAAACCGGTTATGGTCCAAGCGGTCTACCACACATTGGAACTTTTGCTGAAGTCGCAAGAACAACAATGATGGTAAACGCTATAAAACAGATTGTTGATATTCCTACAGAAATTATAACTTTTTCAGATGATATGGACGGATTAAGAAAAATTCCAGAAAATATTCCTAACAAAGAAATTTTAGAAAAAAATTTACATAAACCTCTGACTAGTATTCCAGACCCTTTTAAAAAATTTAATAGTTTTGGAGAACATAATAATGAAATGTTAAAAAAATTTTTAACCGAATTTAAATTTGATTACACTTTTAGAAGTTCAACAGAAACTTATAAAAAAGGGGTTTTTAATGATGCGTTACTTTTGGTGTTAGAAAAATATGATCAAATTATGGAAATAATATTACCTACCTTAGGAAAAGAAAGAAAAAAAACTTATAGCCCCTTTCTACCTATATGTCCAGAAACAGGACAAGTTTTAGAAGTTCCTATTGTAGAGTTTAAAAAAAAGTCAGGAAAGATTATTTATGAAAATAATAATAAAAAAATTGAGACGGAAGTTACTAATGGAAAATGTAAATTACAATGGAAAGTAGATTGGGCTATGAGGTGGTATGCTTTTGATGTAGATTACGAAATGTATGGTAAAGATTTGATCGAAAGTGCAATTCTTTCAAGTAAAATTTGTAAAATATTAGGAAAGAAAAGCCCAAATGGATTTGCCTATGAGTTATTTTTAGATGAAAAAGGTGAAAAAATATCAAAATCAAAAGGCAATGGAATTAGTATAGAGCAGTGGCTAAAGTATGCATCACCTGAAAGTTTATCTTTGTATATGTATCAAAATCCAAGAAGAGCAAAAAAACTTTATGCAGATGTAGTTCCAAAAGCTATTGATGAGTATTTGTCTTGTATAGATAAATTTAATGAACAAGATGCCCAGCAAAGATTACTTAATCCAGTTTGGCATGTTCATAATGGCAATCCACCTAAAGAAAAATCAATTATGCCATTTTCTGTTTTGCTTAATCTCGTTGGTACAAGTAATGCTAAAGATAAGGATGTTTTATGGAAGTTCATACAAAAGTATAAAAAAGATATTAAAATTTCAGACCATCCAATTTTAGATAGTCTCATTAATTATGCTTTAAAATATTATAAAGATATTGTTGAAGCTAACAAAAAATACAGAAAGCCTAATGATAAAGAAAAAAAAGCACTACAAGATTTAGTTAAAAGATTAAGTGAATGCAAAGATCAAATTGATCCAGAAGCTATTCAAACAATAGTTTATTCAGTTGGAAAAGATAATGGATATCATGAAAATTTGAGAGAATGGTTTAAAGCAATATATGAAATAATTTTTGGAGATGAGAATGGGCCAAGGATGGGATTTTTCATAAGTTTTTTTGGAATAAAAGAAAGTATAGAGTTAATTAAAAAATATATAAAATAATGTTTTCTATTTTAAAACCTTTTTTGTTTAATTTAGATCCAGAAACTGCACACGATTTAGCTATTAAATCTCTAAAGCTTAATATTTTGCCTGGAAAATTATTTGATGTTGAAGATGAGCAAATGCTATGTGTTGAGCTGTTAGGAAAAAAATTTCCCAATCCAATTGGCTTGGCAGCAGGATTTGATAAAAGCGCTGAAGTTTATAATCCATTATTAAAATTAGGGTTTGGTTTTGTGGAAGTTGGAACAGCAACCCCTTTAAAACAGTTTGGAAATGCAAAACCAAGAATATTTAGACTTGAAGATGATAGCGCTTTAATTAACAGATTAGGATTTAATAATGATGGCATGGATTTAATTAAAAATAGAATTAAATCAGAAAAAAAAAAAGGTATATTGGGAATCAATATTGGGCCCAATAAAAATACAAAAAATCAAAAGAATGATTTTTGTCTAGGGCTAAAAAACTTTTTTGATATAGCAGATTATATTACCATAAATATTTCTTCACCCAATACAGAGGGTTTAAGAGATTTTCATGATAAAGAAAAACTTAAAAATCTTTTATTTGCTCTTAATAAAATAAAAAAAGAAAAAAAAACTAATATTCCGTTATTATTAAAAATTTCACCTGATATTAAAGATAATTACATTGAAGAAATTATTGATGTGGCAACAAAAAATAATATTTCTGCTCTGATATTAGCAAACACAACTAATATTAATAGAGAAAACTTAATAAGTGAAAAAAAAAATGAGAAAGGTGGTCTTTCAGGAGAACCTTTGCAAGAAGTCTCAAATAATATGATTAAAAAATTTTATAGGAAGCTCAAGGGAAAAATTCCTATTATTGGTGTTGGCGGAATTAATTCTGGAAAATCAGCTTACGAAAAAATTATTTCTGGTGCATCACTTTTGCAACTTTATACCGGTTTTGTTTATAAAGGACCTTCTTTGGTCAAAAATGTTAAAAGAGAATTAATTGAAATCTTAAAATCTGAAGGAATAAAAAATATTAGTGATGTTGTGGGTAAAAATGCTCATTAGCCAATATTTCCTAAAGCAGGAAAGTATTCTAATATAAAAAATCCTAAAACTTGCAATTGACCAGTTAAAATAGCTACGCCAGTTAATAGTAAAATTATTCCACCTACTTTTGAAATACTTGATATATATTTTTTTAAACCTTTTGAAAAAAATAAAAATTTATCAATCATAATTCCTGATATAATGAATGGCACAGCCAAACCTATAGAATAAAATGAAAGCAACAATATGCTTTTTTTAAAACTTTCCTCTATAGCTGCTATTGTTAAAATTGATCCCAGAATTGGTCCTATACATGGTGTCCAACCAAAACCGAAAGCTATACCCACAAGCAATGGAAAAAAGAAATTATTACTATACTTATTAGTAAAAAATCTTATATCTTTATTCATAACATTAAAATTTACAATTCCAATTAACTGCAAAGAAAATAATATTATAATAACACCAGCTAAAATTCTAAGGATATGAGAATTGATTAAAAAAAAATTTCCAACTAATGAAGCGGCGGAACCTAAAGCAATAAAAACTAGAGAAAATCCTAAGGTAAAAAAAACTGTTTTAATAATTACTAAATTACCTTTTTTTTCAACAAGCTGATTGTAAGATACTCCTGAAATATAAGAGATATAGCCTGGTATTAGCGGAAGCACACAAGGTGACAGAAAACTAATTAAACCAGCTATAAAAGCTATAGATAATGTTGTGCTCATTGAAAGATCTTTAATATAACTATTCCTCAGCATTAAAGTTGTCAATATTTTAATATATTGTCTTGACCCCGTTGTAGGGTAGATCTATACACTGCTTAGGAATTTTAAATATGTCTAGAAAATGTGAACTTACAGGAAAATCACCTTTAAAGGGTCATAAGGTTAGTCATGCCAACAATAAAACAAAAAGAAAGTTTTTTCCAAATTTAAAAAAAGTGACTTTTAAGAGTAATATCTTGAAAAGAAATATTAAACTTAGTGTCAGCAATGCAGCATTAAGAACTGTAGATTATAAGGGGGGGTTAGATTTTTATCTTAAAAAAGTCAAATCATTTAAACTATCGCCAAAAGTCCAAAAACTTAAGAAACAAATTATTATAAAATCTTAAATCTTAATGATTAAAATAGAAAAACGTTTCTTTTTTATATTAGCGTTTTCAATGTCTTTAGTAGTCACGCTGTCCAACTACTTAGTTCAGTTTCCTGTAAAGCACTTAGCATTGCAAAATTTATTAACATATGGAGCATTTAGTTATCCCATCGCATTTTTAATAACAGATCTTTCAAATAGAAAGTATGGAACAAAAACTGCTAAAAAAATTGTATATATAGGTTTTATATTAGGAATATTTTTAACATTTTATTTTTCTACAAATTATTCAGATCTTATTTCAGTTAGAATAGCCATAGGATCTGGTGTTGCTTTCCTTGTGGCCCAATTAATTGATGTTAATATTTTTGATAAATTAAGAAATAAAGTATGGTTTGCTGCACCATTAACATCATCTTTAATTGGGTCCACAATAGATACCTTTTTATTTTTTTCGATAGCTTTTTATGGAACAGGATTGAATTGGTTAACGCTAGCCATTGGAGATTTGCTTGTTAAAATATTTATTGCATTAATAATGTTAATTCCGTTTAGATTTTTGCTTTCTTATACTCAAGAAAAATCGTCTGCATAAAATAAAATTAGTGTATAGATTTGTTACCTTTTTCTTTAAAAAGTTTTGTTAATTGCCCAATCATCACATCACCAAGTTCCTGAACATCGGTTATTTTAATTGCTTTTTTGTAGTATCTAGTTACGTCATGCCCTATTCCTACAGCTAAAATTTCAATGTTTGAGTTTTCTTCAATCCATTTAACAGTTTGCTTTAAATGCTTTTCTAAATAGTCTCCAGAATTTACTGATAAAGTTGAGTCATCTACTGGAGCTCCATCTGAGATAACCATTAAAATTTTTCTTTCCTCTTTTCTAATTGAAATTCTTTTATGAGCCCATAAAAGTGCTTCTCCATCTATATTTTCTTTTAGCAAACCTTCTTTAAGCATTAACCCTAAATTTTTTTTTGCTTGTCTCCATGGTTTGTCTGCAGACTTATAAACAATGTGTCTTAAATCATTTAATCTTCCAGGGTTGGAAGGTTTGTTTTCTAAATTCCATTTTTCTCTACTTTTTCCACCTTTCCAATTTTTTGTTGTAAATCCAAGGACTTCAACTTTAACCGAACACCTTTCTAGTGTTCTTGACAATATATCTGCACAAATTGCAGCTACAGATATTGGTCTTCCTCGCATAGATCCTGAATTGTCAATTAGAAGAGTTACTACAGTATCTTTGAATTCAATTTTCTTTTCCATTTTGTAGGAAAGAGAATTGTGAGGATCGATTATAACTCTAGAAAGTTTTGAAGAGTCAAGAATTCCCTCTTCTAGATCAAATTCCCAAGATCTATTCTGTTTTGCTAATAGTTGTCTTTGCAGTTTATTCGCAAGCTTTGCAACAATACTTTGGAGATTAGTAAGTTGCTGATCTAAGCTTTTTCTAAGTCTTGTAATCTCATTATCATTTTCTAATTCTTCAGCATTTTTTGTTTCATCATATTTATCTGTGTATACTTTATATTTCTCTTTTAATAAATTATTTCTATCATTTTTTGTTAATTGTGAATCGGCGTTAATTTCTTTAACCTCTTTTTTATCAGAACTTTCTTTTTCATTTGCTGTTTCAAAACTACTTTCAAAAATATTTAAATTAGACTTGCTATCTTTATCATCTTCTTTTTGTGGTTGCTCGCTTCCTTCATCTTTATTCTCTGATTTAGGTGAATTTTCTTCTTCATTTTTTTCTTCATTTTCTTTTTTTGAATCTGAATCTTCAAAGTCAAGATTGTCTATTAAGTTTGCTGACAATTGGTTAAATTGCTTTTGGTTTTCAATACAACTTTCTAATTCAAGCAATTTTTTTTTTAAATTTTTATCAAATAGAATCTTCCAGTAGCTCAAAACTTTTTTAGCTATTTCGCTTTGTTTTATTGGAAAAAAATGACTTCTCAAATACAGTTCAAATGCTTCTGTTATAGGAACGTCCGCTTCTGTTCTAATTTCTTCAATTTTTTTATCTTTAAGTTTATTTTCAAAATATTGAGTTATATTATTTTTAATACCTTTTAATTTATTTGATCCAATTTTTTCATACCTAATTTTTTCCGCTATAGCGTATAGCGTTTTCCCCATTGCACCCGAAGGTTCATTTTCAAGATAAATTTTACTATTAGTATATTTTATTTTTAAAGCCTCAGAATCTGCAAATGCTCTTAAATTTGTAAAATCTTGCATTTTTTTTAAGTCCCCTAATTCGGGTAAATTCAATGTGTTTTTTTTGGAAGATGAATTATCACCAAATTTGACCTCAATATCAAAATCTTCTGATATAGTTTTTATAGCTGACGTAACAGCAGATTTGAATCTTTCTTTTAAGAGTTCTTGTTCATCCATTTTAAAATTTTATATTTTAATATTAACCGAAGATTCTGGCAAATCTTCACCAAAGCATCTTTGGTAATACTCAGCAATTATAGTTTTTTCTAAATCATCACATTTATTTAGGAATGTTACTCTAAACGCATAACCTACATCTTTAAATATTTTAGCATTTTCTGCCCAATGCAAAACTGTTCGCGGACTCATTACAGTTGAAATTTCACCATTAACAAATCCCTTTCTACTTAGATCAGCTACTTTAATCATATTTGATACAATTTCCTTGCCTTCTTTAGTATTAAAACTTTTAGATTTAGCCAAAACAATTTCTAGTTCTTTATCAAATTTTAGATAATTTAATGTTGTAATAATACTCCATCTATCTAGCTGTCCTTGATTTATTTGTTGAGTGCCCTGATAAAGGCCAGTTGTGTCGCCTAATCCTATTGTGTTTGTTGTTGCAAATAATCTAAAAAATGGATGTTGTTTTAAAACTTTATTTTGATCCATCAAAGTAAAACTTCCCTCTTTTTCAAGAACTCTTTGAATCACAAACATAACATCAGGTCTACCGGCATCATATTCATCAAATACAAGGGCAATAGGATTTTGTATTGACCAAGGGAGTATGCCTTCTTTAAATTCTGTTATTTGTTTATTATCTTTAATTACAATTGCGTCTTTCCCAATTAGGTCTATTCTACTAATATGACTATCTAGGTTTACTCTAATACATGGCCAGTTTAGTCTCGCAGCCACTTGCTCGATATGAGTCGATTTACCTGTTCCATGATAACCTTGAATTAAGACACGTTTATTATAAGCAAATCCAGAAATAATTGCTAAAGTAGTATCTCTATCAAATTTGTATGTGCTATCAATTTCTGGCACGTATTCATTTTTTTTAGAAAAGCCATCTATTTTCATATCTGTGTCTATACCAAAAATTTGGTTAACAGAAATTTTAATATCAGGAATTAATTGATTTAAACTTGCCATATTGTTTAAGTTATTTTTTTACCATTATTATTTTTAGATGACTATATGCAAGTGTTATTTTTTTTAATTTATCTTCAAATTCCTTATTACCTGAATTTCTATCAGGGTGAAATTTTTTTACAAGAGTTTTGAACACTTTTTGAATTGTTGACCAGTCTGCATTAAATTCTAAGCCCATTATTTTAAAAGCATCCTTATCTTTTTCACTTAACTTTTTTTCGATTAGGGTATTAAGTATTTTTTCAGTACTAAAAAAGCTAAATTTATCACTTAAAGCATTATTCCAGAGAATGTTAAAAAAATTATCAGAAGACCCAAATTTTTGTGTTGGTCGATGCCATGTAACATCTGATTTAAGAAAATTCTCAATTTCAGTTTGCGACATACCCTCAAAATAATTCCAATTTTTATTAAATAGCTTTATATGCTCTTCACATAACCATTTAAAATTTTTAACATTATCCCTTTCTGCGGGTGCTTTAAATTCTCCACTTTCTTTACAACTTTGCCATTCGCAAATATTTTCCATTGTTAAAAACTATTATATGTCTTAAGATTTTAGAAGTAAAATTATGGATTTTTTAAACCAAATAAAAAAAAAGATATATTTAAGGGCATAAGTAGTTTTTTAAATGTAAAATATAAATGGGGAGGTAAACATTTTACTGGTGTTGATTGTTCGGGGCTCATTCAACTATTTTTTAACTTTAACAATAAGTTTTGCCCGAGAGATGCTAAAGATCAAATAAAATATTTTAAAAAAAGAATTAAAATAGAAAATATAAAAAAAAATGATTTAATTTTCTGGAAAGGTCATGTTGCTGTAGCTCTTTCTAAAAAAAATCTTATCCATGCTTATGGTCCTTTTAAAAAAACT
>CAJQRW010000028.1 GCA_905612415.1 uncultured Pelagibacteraceae bacterium | reverse complement strand
TAAAAGAATTTTTGCATAAAGGCGGTCTTCGTTGCGAAATACTATCAGATGGAAAGATTTATGTTGATGATAAAATTTATATCTAAACAACTTTAACTACTTGTGATATTTAAATAAAATGATTCAATATATAAATAAACCTTTTAAATGGTTTTTTAAACTTGAAGCTGCGAGTGGATTAGTTTTATTGTTTGCTGCAGCAATTGCTCTTTATTTAAGTAATAGTGATTATAGTGATTTTTTCTACAAAATCTTGAACACGCATGTACTAATAGGATTTCAAAATTATGGCTTAGATTTAAGTGTATTACATTGGATTAACGATGTTTTAATGGCAATCTTTTTCTTTGTTGTAACCTTGGAAATAAAGAGAGAATTCCTTCAAGGAGAACTTTCTCAACCTAAGCAAGCACTACTACCTATTATAGGTGCAATAGGTGGAATGGTTGTTCCTGCTTTAATATATGTATTTATTAATTTTAATGAAGTTGGAACTTTAAATGGTTGGGCTATACCTTCAGCTACTGATATTGCTTTTTCTATAGGAGTATTATCATTACTAGGTTCACGTGTCCCTATTTCATTAAAAATATTTCTGATGGCTTTAGCAATAATTGATGATCTTGGTGCAATAGTAATAATAGCATTTTTTTATTCTTCTGAATTAAGCTACATTTATTTGCTATTAATATTTCTTTCACTATTAACATTAATAATAATAAATAAATTAGGAATCAAAATTTTTTCACCATACCTATTTGTAGGTTTGTTTTTATGGTTTTTTACTTACGAATCAGGAATACACTCTACAATATCAGGAGTTCTTTTAGCGTTAACAATACCGCATAAAAAAAGTAAAGAAAGTTTTTCATTACTATTAAAATTGGAACATTTTTTTTCTCCCTATGTTGCTTTTGGAATAATGCCTTTGTTTGCTTTAGCTAACGCAGGTGTTTCATTAGAAAATTTATCTATCAAATCGTTATTTGATCCTGTTCCTTTTGGTATTTTGTGTGGTTTATTCTTTGGCAAACAAATTGGAGTTTTGTTATTTGCATTTTTATCAATTAAGTTCAAGTTGGCTGAGATGCCATCTAAAACTACGTGGATTGAATTGTATGGGGTAGCTTTACTAACAGGTATCGGCTTTACAATGAGTTTATTTGTTGGAAATTTAGCTTTTGCTAATGATTTGCAGCACATAGATGGGGTAAGAATTGGCGTACTGTCTGGTTCTTTACTTTCTACACTAGCAGGATATTTTGTATTATTGATTTTTACTAAAAAAAAATATTAAAATACTAAATGTTCAGTAAAATAAAAAAAATACTTACTATTATTGTTATGTTTATGTTTACAAATGCCGCTTCAGGAAATTATGATAAGTTAGCTTATGATTTTCATTTTAACGATTTAGATGGTAGTCCTCTAAATTTGTCAGAATTTAAAAATAATGTCATTGTAATAACAAACGTAGCTAGTCAATGTGGTTTTACCAATCAATACGAAGATTTACAGAATATCTGGGAAAAATATCAAAAAAGTGGATTAATAGTTATTGGAATACCTTCTAATGACTTTGGATCACAAGAACCTGGTAATAATAAAGAAATAAAAACTTTTTGTGAAGCAAAGTTCGGCATCACGTTTCCAATGACTGAAAAAGTTATTGTTATGGGTCAAGATGCGCACCCATTTTATAAATGGGCTAAAGAAAACCATGGTAAATCAGCGATTCCAAAGTGGAATTTTCACAAAATAATAATAAATAAAAAAGGTAAAATAGCAGAAACTTTTTCTTCAATAACAAATCCTTCTAGTAAAAAATTTACAACAGTCTTGGAAAAATTATTAAAAAGTTAAATAATATTATAAGTTGAGTGTCATGCTATCGTAGGCTGGTACCACATTTTTAGGTAGTTTTTTTAATAATTTATTATAATCTAAATCGGAGTGTAAGTTTGTCAATATAGTTTTTTTAGGTTTTAACTGGTTATGTATATATAGCGACTCATCTAAATTAAAATGACTCTGATGACTGGTAAATTTTAAACAATCAATTATTAAATAATTTAAATTCTTTAACTCACTTTTGTTAGCAATAGATAAGTCATTAGTGTCACTAATATAAGCGGTTTTCTCAAAAAT
>CAJQRW010000027.1 GCA_905612415.1 uncultured Pelagibacteraceae bacterium | reverse complement strand
AACCAAATATTAAATGCAGAAGAAATTTATAAAAATTTGCCAAACTATAAAGCTAGAGCTTTAATTTATCAAAGCTTGCTGCTATCAAATAACGTTGACAGAAAGATTAGATTAGCATTTTTATTAAAAGATTTATTTATTAAAGATAAAATTTTAAAAGTGTATAATGAAGAATTATCAAATATTTTAAAAGCTATTGACCCCAACGAAATTCCTGATGATTATGTTGAACTAGTAAAAGTTAATTTCAATTCAAAATCCACTTTAAATATAAAATATGAAAACGATATATTACACAGGTCTAAAGTTATACGACATTTTTTAGAAAATAACGAAAAGCTTAACAGAACTAAAAAAGATTTTAAAATGGTGTATAAAAAAATAAAAAAAAATAAAAAATATTTTATGTCTATAAAAGATATAGTTGTTTTAGAATCTCTTGTAGCAGATGGAGTTTCGCTGCCTAAAGATCTAGATTATAATACACTTTCATCACAACTAACAGTGCCAAACAATTTAAAAGATTTAGTAAATCAAAATCAATTAGGCCTAGTTATGCTTAAAATCATTGAAATTATTGGAGAAGATGAAGTTTCTGATTTAGATCCTGAAACAATCTATTTTTTGAATAGAACATTAAATGATTTAAATCTTAAAAAAATTAGAAATAATATCTTGAGCGAGTCTCTTCCCAAAAGAGTTTAAAATTACTTGATAAATTTTAACTATCTTGACTATAATAATCTTATAATTTATTTATATTTATATGACGTTACGTAAAATTTTAACTGAACCAAATGAAATTTTAAGAGAAAAATCCTTAAGAGTTGAGCAAGTTGATGATGAAATAAGAAACTTAATGGATGATATGTTAGAAACAATGTATGCGGCGCCCGGAATAGGATTGGCTGCAATTCAAGTCGGGGTAGCCAAAAGAATCATAGTCTTAGATATTGCCCCCAAAGATGAACCAAAAAAACCCATGTTTTTTGTTAACCCTAAAATTATTTCAAAATCAGATAATAATTCAACTTATGAAGAAGGATGCCTGTCAGTTCCAGGTCAATTCGCTGAAATAGATAGACCAGATAAGTGCCACATCAGTTATATTGATTACGACGGGCAACAAAAAGAAATTAAAGCTGAAGGTATGATTGCCACATGTATTCAACATGAGATGGACCATTTAGAAGGCATACTATTTATTGACTATTTATCTAAACTAAAAAAAACAATGATTGTTAAAAAGCTTTCTAAACAAAAAAAAGAACTTGAAAGAATTGTAGTTTAATTTCAATAATAGATTAATGCCACTTAAAATAGTTTTTATGGGAACACCTCAGTTCTCAGTTGCAGTTCTGGAAGCTTTAAAAATAAATAAATTAAATATTTTAAGTGTTTATACTCAGCCACCAAAAAAATCTAAGCGTGGACAAAAAATTAATTCATCTCCAATAGAACAATATTGTAAAAATAATAATTTTAGTTTTAGTAATCCAGCAAGTTTGAATAATGAAGAAGAATTAAAAAATTTTAAAAAATTATTTCCTGATTTAGTTATCGTAGTAGCATATGGAAAAATTATACCAAAATCTTTTTTGAATATACCTAAACTTGGATTTATTAATATTCATGCATCGTTACTTCCTAAATGGAGAGGAGCAGCACCAATTCAACGTGCAATAATGAATGCAGACAAAAAAATTGGGGTAAGTATTATGAAAATTGAAGAAAAATTAGATACAGGACCTATATTAGCATCAAGAGAATTAGAGCTAGATCAAAATATAACTCATGGTGAGATAGAAAAAAAACTTTCTGTGATAGGTGCAAAATTATTAATAGAAAATTTAAAAACTATAGAAGAGGGTAATGCTAAATTTATAGATCAAGAACATTTTAAGGCTACATATGCAAAAAAAATCAGCAAAGATGAAACAAAAATTAATTGGCATCTTGATGCCAATAAAGTACTTGCACACATACACGGCTTAAGCCCAAACCCAGGAGCTTGGTTTGAATATGAAAAAGAAAGATTTAAAATTTTAAAAGCTAAAAAAAAATCAATAAATGGTAAATCAGCTTGCGTACTTGAAGAAAATTTAATAATTGGGTGCAAACAAAATTCTATTCAAATTTTAGAGATACAACGCCAAGGTAAAAATAAACAAACTACCAAAGATTTTTTGTTAGGTAAAATAATTAAAAAGGGAACAAATCTAAATTAATGCAAAGATTTAAATTAAAAATAGAATATGATGGAACAAAATTTGTGGGATGGCAATTTCAAAAAAATGGCCTGTCTATTCAAGAGGTATTGCAAAAAGCAATATTTAATCTATGTAATGAGAAAGTAGTTGTTACAGGAGCAGGAAGAACAGATGCAGGCGTACATGCTCTTGGGCAAACTGCTCATTTTGATTTAGAAAAAAAAATTGAAAAAAAAAAATTCCTACCAGGATTAAATCAACATATTGGTAGTAAGCCTATTACTATTTTAAAAGTAAACAAAGTTAACAAAAATTTTCATTCAAGATTTAATGCAAAAAAAAGAACTTATCATTACATAATAATTAATAGACAATCACCGTTAGCTCTACAGAAGAATAAAGCATGGCATATCCGTAAAAAATTAAACATAGGAATAATGAAAAAAGGTGCAAAATTATTATTGGGAACTCATAATTTTTCTACTTTCAGAGCATCTTCGTGCAGCGCAAAGTCTCCAATCAAAACTATAGAAAATATTTCAATTAACAAAAATAAAGATAATATAATGTTAAAATTTACATCTAAGTCTTTTCTGCAAAATCAAGTTAGATCTATGGTTGGTTGTATTAAATATTTAGGGGAAGGAAAGTGGGGTATTAATGATTTTAAAAAATCATTTAAATCAAAGAGTCGTTCAAAATGTGCCCCACCAGCTCCTGCCTGCGGACTTTATTTAAAGAATATTAAATACTAACTATTCCATTAAAGATTGAACGTGAAAGCCTACGCTTTCCTTTAAAGCGTTTAAATTATAACCACCCTCTAAGATAGATACTACTTTTTCATCACACAATTCTTTTGCTAGAGTTTTTATTCTTTTTGTCAAAGTGTAATAATCTTTAGATTCCAAGTTGATTTGGGCAAGAGGATCATCTTTATGTGCATCAAATCCAGCTGATAATAAAATAAAATTAGGTTTAAATTCTTTAAGCTTTTTAAAAATATTATCATAAGAATTTAAAAACTCATGGGTTTGAGTTCCCGCAGCTAAAGGAATATTTAATACATTATCTTTAACACCTTTTTCACTTGGTGTGCCAGATCCTGGGTAATATGGATATTGATGAGAAGATATGTATAAAACTTTTTCGTTATTATAAAAAATATCTTGAGTTCCATTCCCATGATGAACATCAAAATCAATAATTGCTACTTTAGATAAGTTATATTTTTCTAGCAAATAATAAGCACCAACAGCCACATTATTGTAGACACAAAACCCCATTGCTTTTTTCTTTTCAGCATGATGTCCCGGAGGCCTTACAGCACAAAAAGCATTCCTGAAATCTTTTTTCATTACACCATCTATAGCTATCAAAATTGAACCAACGGCATCTCTTGTGGCATCTTTGCTGCCAGGAGACAAAATAGTATCACCATCTAGGAAATTTAAACCTTGTTTTGGAAAAGACTTCGCTACGCTATTTAGGTAATTTTTGTCATGCGCATATTCTAAGTATTTAAGGTTAAATTTGACAGGTTTTTTCCAAATTAAATTTTTTGACTTTATTTTTTTTAAGTGATCTATCACAACAGTTACACGATCACCTCTTTCAGGATGACCTTGTCCTGTATCATGATTTAAATAGGTGTCCGTAGTTATTATTCCTGTCTTCATTAATTTAATGAACCTAGAAATCTAAATAAAGATGTAAGTATTCCGTGGCCAGAAAGCTCTATTGCAACCACTATTATAAAAAAAAATATAATTTTTTTTCTTTTCATAATCATTATATTTAATTACCCTTTGACTAAATCAAGTTTTTTCTTACCTAATCTCTCGTTACCATTTTCAGTCACAAGATACGTTTCCCCTAAATTCATTGCTAATTCATTGTCTGAATCCATAAGTATCATATGTATGAAGAAGACATTACCAGGTTGGATCACATAAGGATTACCCGTGTAGAGCATTGGCCAGTCCATCCAGTTTGGGGCAAATAGTGAACCAAGAGAATAACCACAAGCATTCATTCTTGAATTTTTATAGCCCAGCGTATCAAAAGTTTTAGCGTGAATATCAAACACTTGACCAGCAGTTGATCCTTGTTTTAATTTATTTTCACAAGCTTTTAGAGTTTCAGCGCATGCGTCATACATTTTTTTTTGTTTATCATTTATTTTACCAATCGGAATAGTTCTGAACATTGCAGAATGGTAATGCTTATACGTTCCCGCCCATTCTATTGAAAGTTGATCTACTTCGTCTAAATTTCTTTTTTCACTTTGATAACGACATAATAATGCATTTTTTCCTGAGCCAATAATAAATTCATTTGCTGGATAATCTCCACCACCATTAAAAACAGCTCCCTGCATTTCAGCAAGAATTTTAGATTCACTTACACCACTATGTGCATTTTCCCAAGCAGCTTCCATAGCTTTATCCGCAAGTTCTGCTGCTTTTTTTACATAAGTTATTTCTGCTACTGACTTAATAACTCTAAAATGAGAAACCAACTCCGATTTATCATAAAGAGTTGCAAAGTTATTTAAAGAATTATTTAATCTAATCGCATTTCTTCCCGTTAAGCCATAAGCTTCATACTCTACTCCTATGTTTGATTTTTCTAACCCTAGCTCTGCTAAAATATTTTTTAAATGGTCTGATGGATTTGATTGATCTTTGTCAACCCAGATTCTTATATCTTTTATAATTGATGTGTTTTGTGCTTGTCTCAAATCAGGAGCTCTAGTCAATAATATTAAATCTCCTTTAGCTGTTAGGATTAAACATTGAAAAAAAACAAAACCGAAAGTATCATATCCTGTGAGCCAGTACATCGATTCTTGTTTGAACATTAATAAAGCATCCAACCCTTGGTTTTTTAATTCTTTAATAACTCTAGATTGGCGGCTTTTAAATTCTTCTTCAGTGAAATGTATTCCCATTTTTATTTAAAATAATTTTCTAATATATTTAGATATATATTAGTTAATTTTTTTAAGTCTGGCAAAGGAACTGATTCATCAACTTTATGCATTGTTTTTCCAACTAAACCAAATTCGATACAAGGTGCAATTTTCCTAATAAATCTAGCATCAGATGTGCCACCCGTAGTTGATAATTTGGGTTTAATTTTAGTAATTTTTTTAATTGTATCTTGAACCATATAAGTTGTTTTATTTGGTTTCGTTAAAAAAGCTTCTCCAGAAACTTGATAATTAATATTAAATTTACACTTAGCTTTTTTAGATATTGATTTAAATATTGTATTTAGTTTTTTTTTTAATGAACCTGAAGAGTGCTTATTATTAAATCTGATATTAAATACAGCATGAGCTGATCCTGGAATGACATTATCAGCATGGTTATCTATGTTTATTTTAGTTATTTCTAGATTAGAGGCTTGAAAATTTTTTGTTCCCGTATCTAGTTTTATTTCTTTTATTTTTTTTAAAATTTTTACCATTACGTCTGATGGATTGTTTGCTCTTTTTGGATAAGCTACATGTCCTTGGCTGCCAATAACATTAAGTCTACCCGTGATACTTCCTCTTCTTCCAATTTTAATCATCTCGCCAAGTTTATTAGGATTTGTTGGTTCTCCAACTAAACAAAAATTAATTTTTTCTTTTTTTTTTCTTAAATACTCAACAACTTTTTTTGTTCCATTAATAGCTAATCCTTCTTCATCTCCAGTAATTAATAAGCTTATTGAACCTTTAAAGTTTTTATTTTTAACTTTAAATCTACTAACTGCAACTACAAAACAAGCTATAGAAGCCTTCATATCATTAGCGCCTCTGCCAATTAATTTATTATTCTTAACAACTGGCTTAAATGGATTAACAGACCAATCATTAATGTTTCCTGGGGGTACGACGTCAGTATGACCAGCGTAACAAAAATTAGGAGATGACTTTCCAAGTTTTGCATATAAATTTTTAATATTTTTAAAATTAATTAGATGACATTTAAAACCAAGAGATCTTAAATTTTTTGATAATAAATTAATTGCCCCAGCATCTTTTGGTGTTATACTTGGTTTACGAATCAATTCTTTAGCTAATTTTAATTCACTGATTGGCATGAGTTTTTTAATCTCTCAATAGATCATTAATTGAAGTTTTGCTTCTTGTTTTCTCGTCTACTTTTTTCACAATTACTACACAATATAACGATGGCCCATCAGGATTATTTTTGCTTGGCATCGCTCCAGGCACAACGACTGAATATGCTGGAACTTTTCCATAATGTATTTCACCTGTTGATCTATCAATAATTCGTGTTGATGCCCCTATATAAACTCCCATTGATAAAACTGATCCTTTCTCTACAATAACACCTTCAGCTATTTCCGCTCTTGCACCAACAAAACAATTATCTTCAATAATAGTTGGGTTTGCTTGCATGGGCTCTAACACTCCACCTATACCTGCTCCTCCTGATATATGACAGTTTTTTCCAACTTGAGCACATGATCCAACTGAAGCCCATGTATCAATCATACTGCCTTCATCAACGTAAGCTCCTAAATTTATAAATGATGGCATTAAAACAACATTTTTTCCAATGAAAGCTCCTTTTCTCACAACTCCATTCGGCACAGATCTAAAACCTTCTTTTATAAATCTTTTTTCATTCCATTTTTGAGTTTTCCCCTCAACCTTGTCGTACCAAACTGCATAAGGACCTTTTGATGTTTTCATTTTATTAACCCTAAAACTTAATAAAATTGCTTTTTTAATCCATTGATTAACAATCCATTCATTGTTCTTTTTTTCAGCAACGCGGATACTACCTGAGTCTAATAAGTCTATAGTTTTACTAATAGAATTAACTATTTTTCTACTAGATTTGGGATTAACTTGGCTTTTATTATTCCAAGCTTCATTAATTATTTTTTCAAAAGGATTATTATTCATTATGCAGCTTTAGTTAAATTAATTTTTTTTAAAAATTCAGATAAATTACTTGTTTTGTAATTAATAAAATTACTATCTGATAATTTTTTTGCCCAAGGTTCATCATTTTCTATCCAAACTGTTTTCATACCCATTTCATATGCTGGTTTTAAATTTCTTGCAATATCTTCAACAAATACACATAAATTTGGGTCAATTTTATGTTTTTCTACAAGCTTTTTATAAGGTTCCACTGATGGTTTTGGAATAAATTCAGAATCTACAATATCAAAAATATCATCAAAATACTGATGAACTCCAAGTTTTTTAGTAATATTTATTGCATGTTTTCTAGAACCATTAGTAAAAATAATTTTTTCCCCATCAAGCTTTTCCAGTTCTTGGGCTAAATTAAGATCTTTTTTAAGGAAATCAATATTAATATCATGAACAAAATCTAGAAATTCATCTGCATTAATTTTATGATTTTTTATCAATCCACTTAAAGTTGTATCATATTGATAAAAATAATTTTTTTGTATTTCTTTAGCTTTTTTTATATCAACATTAAGTTTTTCAGATATAAATTTAGACATTTTTTTATCTATTTGATCAAATACTTTTGTTTTTCCTGAGTACAAAGTGTTATCAAGATCAAATAACCAAAACTTTATGGATTGAAAATTTTTCATTTTCTTATAAGTGTCCCTGCACCTTTATCAGAAAATAGCTCAAAAAGTATTGAATGTTGTTTTCTGCCATCGATTATAACTACACCTCTTACTCCACTGTTTACTGCATTGATGCATGTCTTAATTTTAGGTATCATTCCTTCACTAATAGTTTCATCATAAATTAGTTTTTCAGCCTCAGACATATTAATTTCAGATATTAACTTTTTATCTTTATCATAAACACCTTCAACATCTGTCATTAACATTAATCTTCTTGATTTTAAACTTATTGCTAGTGTGCCGGCAGCTATATCAGCATTAATATTAAAAGCTTGTTTATTTTCATCCAAACCCATAGGTGAAATGACTGGTATATAATTATCTTTTATTATATTTTTAATGAGAGAATCGTTAATTTTTGTTGGCTGTCCTACAAAACCCAACTCTTTACTTTTTTGTTTAACATGAATTGAGCAATTTTCTTTTATTGTTAAGGATTTTGCATTACATGATTTTTTTTCAATAGCACTTACAATTTCTTTATTAAACTCCACCATCACTTCTTCAACAACTCTTATAACTTTTTCATCAGTTACTCTAAGACCAAATATAAACTTAGTTTCTATATTTAATTCGTCTAGTTTTTTTTTAATTCTTGATCCCCCTCCATGAACAACTATAGGAGTTAATCCTAATTTTTTTAAAATTGTCACATCAGTGATAAAATTGTCAAATAAATCTGGATCTAAAAGCACTCTACCCCCACATTTTATTACTATTTTTTCTTTAGAATATTTTTTTATATACTTTTTAATATCATTTGTGGAAGGACCATTTTTTGGCCAAATATTATTTATTACTTGATCTATATTTTCCAGAGGTGACATCAAACAGTTTTTACTTTAGTTCCTCGCATGATAATCCACTGTTGTGTTATGGTTAATATATTGTTTACTGTCCAGTAAACAACTAAACCAGATGGGAAAGGAGCTAAAATTATTGTAAGAAAAATAGGAAAAAACATAAATATTTTAGCTTGTATAGGATCTGGTGGAGTTGGGTTTAATTTTTGCTGAACAAACATACTTATTCCCATAAGAATTGGCCAAGCTCCTATCAATAAAAAAGTTGGCGGGTCCCATGGAATCAATCCGAATAGGTTAAATATAGAAGTAGGATCTCTATCAGACAAATCTTTTATCCAACCAAAAAAAGGCTGATGTCTCATTTCTAAAGTGACATATAGCATTTTATAAATTGCAAAGAAAAATGGAATTTGAATTAATACAGGTAAACATCCGGATACGGGGTTAACCTTTTCCCTTTTGTATAAAGCCATCATTTCTTGTTGAAGTTTAACTTTATCACTTTTGTGTAACTCTTTTAATCTAACCATTTCTGGTTGTAGAATTTTCATTTTTGCCATTGATTTAAATGAGTAGTTTGCAAGAGGAAAAAATATTAATCTAATTAGAGCAGTGATGATTACTATTGCTAACCCAAAGTTTCCGGTAAGCTTGAAAAAATAATCAATTATGAAAAATAAAGGTTTTGTAAAAAAATAAAACCATCCCCAATCTATTGCTAAATCAAATTTTTCAATACCTAGTTGTTGAGCATATTCATCAATAACTCTCACTTCTTTAGCAGCAACAAATGTATTTATTTCATTAGTAACATAACTACTTGGATTTAATATTGTGGCTTCTCTAATTATATAACTGGCTCTATACTTACTATCCTTGTAAGTAAACTCAGCCTTAAAATCTTTTCCCTTTTCAGGCACTATCGCAGTTAGCCAATATTTGTCAGTTATACCCAGCCATCCTTTTGAGCTACTAATAGAAAATTTTTCTTTTTCTATATCATCATAATCTTTTTCTTTAAGTTCTTCACCAAAAACTCCTAAAAAACCCTCGTGCAAAATATAGATTTGTCTTCCTACTGGTTTTTCATTTCTTGTAATTTGTGCATATGGGTAAAATTGAAAAGATTTATTAGAGTTATTTTTTATTGCTTGTGTAATTTTAAATAAAAATTTTTCATCGAGATCAATTTTTTTTGTAAAAATTAAACCTTCATTGTTATTCCATTCAAGAGTTACTGGGTTATTTGGGGTTAATACATTATTACCTTTAACTTCCCAAATTGTGCTTTCTAAAGGAAGCTTTATTTTGTTATTTCCACCAGCAGCCCAACCCGTACTAACAAAGTACTCATTCTTAGAATTCTTTGGATTTAGAAATATTACATCATCTTCAGAGTTTAAACTTTCCTTATAATTTTTAAATATAATATCATCTATAATAGCCCCTCTTAGAGATATTGATCCTTTAATATTTTTATTTTCAATTTTTATACGATTAGTTTTGTTAATAGAATCTGCTCTAACAATTTCATTTTTAATTTCCTTATTATCAATTGAAGGCGAAGAAGAATTTTCATTTTTTGAGATTTTATTTTCATTGATCTGTTGATCTATAATTGGAGGCTCAAAAAATGTAGACCAAAAAATTAAAACAATAGTTGAGAGTATAACTGCAAATAAAACATTTTTTGTATCCATTTATTTTTTTCCTTTTTTTAAATTAGGAACTGGGTCATAACCACTTTTTCCACCTAAAAACTTTACTGGATGACAGCTAAAAATTCTCTTTATTCCTAAAAAAAAACCTTTGGAAGTTCCATTAATTCTTAAAGAATCTATAAAATATTCAGAACATGTAGGTTGATATCTGCAGCCTGAAGGCAGATATGGGGAAATAAAATATTTATATAATTTAATTAAAAAAATTAAAAAATTGTTGATTAGTTTCATTTTTAATTACCTGCTTGTTTTATTTTTTTGAATGTTTCATTCACTTCGTAAAATACATTGGAGAACTTATCCTTGTAAATATTATTTTTTCCAAAAAATACATAAGTGTAGCCCAAGTCAATTAGTTTTTTTTCATGGAGAATTTTTTGGACAGCATATTTTAGTCTACGCTTAATTTTATTTCTTTTGACAGAATTGCCAATTTTTTTTTTCATAACAAAGCTTATGTTCAAAAATTTATTAATTTCACTTTTTAAATTTTTATCAAAATATAATGTAAAATATTTTGTATTTATTTTTTTTTTTTTTAAGATTTTTAAAAAATCTTTGCTTTGGTTTAGACTTTTAAATTTGATCATGTTTAGAATTTAATCTAAGTAGATATTTTTTTTCTGCCTTTTGATCTTCTTCTTGCTATAGTTTTTCTTCCACCAACTTTTTTCATTCTGGATCTAAATCCATGCCTCTTTTTTCTGACTTTGCGGCTTGGTTGATATGTTCTTTTCATAAAATTTATTTACTTCTACTTAAAATTTTTTGATATTTATAAGTAATAAGCCTATATATGTACAGATAAAAATTAATTTATGAACATAAACTCATCAAAAATAAAACTCATTATAGGGGTTTCCTATTTAGTATTAATCTTAAGTGGAATATACTTTTTATTTTCAGCAATAGATCTTAAAGATTTAATGAGTTATGAATTTATCAAATCCAATAAAGACCTAATTATGAAATATAAAAATGATAATTTTCTATTTTTAACTATTTCATTTTTTATTTTTTCTATCATCTGGATCTTACTTTTAGGATTCGCTATGCCACTATTAATATTTGCTGGTTTCGTTTTTGGAAAGTGGTGGGGAATACTCTTAATAATTACATCTACTACAATTGGAGCAACACTACTGTATATATTGGCTGGTTATTTTTTTCGCGAAGCAATTAATGAAAAGTTAGCACCAAAATTTTATAAGTTAAAAAAATTTTTTGAAAAAAATGATACTCTTTATTTTATGACTTATAGATTTTTAGGTGGTGGGGGAATTCCTTATGCAGTTCAAAATATTTTCCCAATTTTGTTTGATATGAAGATTAAAAATTATTTTATTGCAACTTTTTTAGGCAGTATTCCTTCGATGTTTGTTACGGTTGCTCTAGGAAGTGGAGTTTCAAAAATTATTGGTCAAAATACTGAACTTAGTTTTTATGTTATTTTGTCTTCTCCTGATATTTATATCCCAATACTAGGATTTTTTGTAATTTTGCTAATTTCATTTTTTATTAAAAAGTTTTACTTTAATAAATAAAATTTTATGGATCATATATTTTTAGAAAAAATAAAGAATTTCGAATCATCTCCTAAAATAGTTCAAATATTTTCTGAAAAGGAAATTAAAACGATCCAAGAGCTTTATGAAAATTTACCAGAAAGAACTTTTAATAAAAAACAAAATGTAAAAAAAAAGGTATGGATACAAAATTATAATAAAGAATTAGATCAAGTGTATTTGAATAAAATAAAAGAAATTATAGGAGATTTTAAAATGGATACTTTAAAATCAGAAAGTGGAGAAGATTACTACGGGCTATTCCATGAAAGCTTTTCACCTTTGCCATTACATGTAGATTCGGGATTTGATGAAAAAGATATAATCTATAAACAGGTCGTTACACCTTTATCAACATTTGGAGATACAGTTATATTTAAAAATAGATGGTATGGAAGATCAACATCTTTTTCTATTGATAAACAAGAACTTAGTTATAAACCTAAACCTGGACAAAACGATAGGTCATCCAAACATTTAGGTAAAAAAGAATTTGATAAAGAAATTCATAAAAAATATTTAAGTCACATCGATATTAATAACCTTAAGGGCTTAGAGGTAGAGATGATCTACAGCTGGAAAGTTGGAGAAACTCTTATAATGGATAGAAGCCATATCCATAGTTCGTCATCAAGAATCAAATATAAAAAATTAGGATTAACAACATTTACTAAGAAATAAGTTGATCAATTAATATTGATGAAATAGTTTCAGCAAAAGATGATCAAATTTATATTATTAAAATTAATAAGATTTTTATATAGAATAATATCTAAAACTATTTATATAGTTTTACCTGTAATTTTTAGAATACTCTTAACTGCAAGAATGCAATCAAGAGTGGTTAATCAACTAAATAAGCTACGCAACGACATTCACAAAACTAACAATCACAAAGCCTTAGTTTCAAAATTGTTGGCTAATAAAAAATTAATAGCTTTAGATGTCGGTGCTCAAGGTGGATTTTTTAATGCAAATATGTTTTCAAAAAAATACAATAGTTTTTTCGAACCTATAGTTGTTGAACCTCTTGAGAAAGAAGCTAAAAAATTAATAGATCAAAGTTATAAAGTAATCTCTAAAGGATTTTGGAGTTCAAAATGTAAAAAAAAATTATATATTTTAGGAAACCGCACAGGAAGTTCATCAATGTTCAAACCAAGTAAAGATGGTTATGATTTGTACAACTTTAAGAAAAAAGATTTTTCAATGTTTGATGTGTCAAAAGAAGTTGAGATAGAATGTACAACTGTAGATAATAGTTTAAAGGATTTAAATATAAAAAAATTAGATTTTTTAAAAGTTGATACTCAAGGTGCTGAGTTAGAAATTTTAAAAGGTTTAGGGGATTACTATCCTCTAATGCTAAAAATAGAGGCGCAAGTAGTTCCAATGTATGAAAACGTCCCGAATTGGAGTGAGTTAGTTAATTATTTGTACAAAATTCATTACATGACTTGTGAATGGACAGGAATAGGCACTCACATTACAAGATCGCCTGTAGAGATGGATATGATCTTCATTCCAAATTTTCTAAAAAATGAAGGAAAAAAATTAATTTTATCTAAAGAAAAGGAATTTATTAGCTTAATGTTAATTTTTGGTCATATTAAATTATTACAAGTTATTTCAGAAAAATTAAATTTTTCTGATAATAAAGAGATACAGAATATTAAAGATAAATTTTTCCATTAAAAAGCCAAATTTGTTGATTGAAAAAAAATTATAATTTATAACCTATTATGGCAATTTATGATTGTTTCCAGTTTTTTAATGAAGAACATATTTTAGATATAAGACTAAATATATTAGATAAATTTGTCGACTTTTTTGTTATTGTTGAATCTACAGCAGACCATCAAGGTAATGTTAAAAAACTAAACTTTGATAAAAAAAAATTCACTAAATATAATAATAAAATTATTTACATAATAGTTGATGATACTGCTGAGGTTATCAAAAAATCACACAAGGGTGGAGAATCGTTAGTAGAGCAACATCAAAGAAATTCGCTAACAAAAGGATTGGTAAAAAGCCATGATGAAGATTTGATAATATTATCAGATATTGATGAAATACCTAACTTAAATAAATTAAACAAATTTAATAAAAAAAATAAATATGCTGTATTTGCTCAAAAAATGTATAATTATAAAATCAATCTATTTAATGAAACAGAAAGTGAATGGCATGGATCAAAAATTTGTTTAAAAAAAAATCTTAAATCTCCACAATGGCTTCGAAACCTAAAATTTAAACAATACCCTTTCTGGAGAATTGACAAACCAAGAAATCTGCAGATTATTGAAAATGGAGGCTGGCATTTTGCTTATTTACAAAACCCCGAAAATATTAAAAAAAAAATTAAGTCATTTGCCCATGGGGAGTTCAATAAGTCAGAATTTTTAGATATTAATAGTATTGAAAAAAAAATTAATAATTCAGAAGATATTTTTGATAGAGGAATTGTTTATAAAAAAGTAAAAATAGATGAATCATTTCCAAAATATATTGTTGATAATAAGGAAAAATTTAAAGAGTGGATAATTTTGTAATTCTAATTTTCTCAGTATAGATTAACCATCTAGCCCTTCATTTGTATAAATAATCACTATCTTGCTACTTGATTAATACTAATTTTAGAATTTTGCGTATTTATAATCTATTATTTTATGAGAAAGCATCCTCTTACAGGATTTTGAAAAAAAAACGTGTATTTTTTGTCTTTGAAATATTTATCCCAGGCATTTTTTGCTCCGCGAAAAGTTGAGGAATTGTAGCTTTCGCAACACATTACACCTACTTTTACCAGTTTAGGAAAAAAAAATTCGATAGTTTCTAAAGTAGGCTTGTATAAAACAACATCTATATGTACAAAAGAAAATTTTTTTGATTCCACTTCTTTAAAAGCAGAAGGTATCCATCCTTTATATATTTTGCAAAAATTAAAATCCTTTAAAACTTCATTTTTTACAAAGCTTTCATCTGTACTCCAAGTATTATTAATTTTTATTTCATCTTTTTTATCTATTAAAATTTCATCTTCCTTTTTAAGTTTTGACATACCTTCAAAACTATCAAAAATATGTAAATTAATTTCTTTTTTGTATTCTGATATTAATTGAGAAATGATATAAGATGAACTACCTTGCCAACATCCACATTCTACAAAATCATAAACTTCATTTTTTTTTAGAGTATATCTAATTAATTGAATTAAAGAAAAGGAAGACATTTGCTTAAAAAAATTATCACTCCATTCAACTTTTGATTTTTCAAGGGCTCTTTTATAGAGTTGAAAATTATCATGATTATCCTTAATGGGTAAGAATTCTATAGGATTTATATGAATGCTGTTTAAATTAGATTTATTAATTTCATAACCAAAGTATGCAAATATTTTCTTTAATATTTTTTTCATAGTTCAATTTACTTCTTTTCTTAATTATATCTGTCTTTTTATTGGAATCTCACGATTTTAAAAAAATATAGTATACTGGATAAATGGAGAACGTGGCCTCTTCTTTATTGTTTAAGAGCTCTATCAATTAAGCTATATAGACTCTCGTAAAATTAGAATTACCAAATATACACTTTTTAGATTCAAAAAATTGCCATAATATTTAACTAACTTGACAATACAGTGAGCAACAAAGTAAAAACTAATATTAATTGATGGTAAATTTATGGGCATACATTACGATTATAAGTCTAAGCGTGGAGAGAGAGCCATGTTAAAAGAAGCAAAAAGAAAAGCCCGATTAGCGGAGAGAAGAGCAAAAAGATTAACGACTGTGGATGTGGTGGAAAAAAAAGAAGTTAAAACACACGATATTAAAAAAACAATAACGTTAGAAGATTTAACTAATCCAAACCAGAAATAAGATGAATGCAAGAAGATTCAAAAAAAGATCAAAGAAATCTAAAAATTGAAGAAGCTTTAAAAAATAATCTTAAAAAAAGAAAAATATATCAAGCCAAAATAAAAAAAAAAAATAAAAAATGAGTGTTTTACCAGACCGTTGGATTAAAAAAATGGCTTTAGAAGAAGCGATGATTAAACCTTTTGTATCAGAACAGAAAAATGTAAACATAATATCTTATGGCCTTTCTTCATTCGGTTATGACGCTAGAGTTTCCAATGAGTTTAAAATTTTTACAGATGTAGATTCCGTGGTAGTTGATCCAAAAAATTTTAAGAATAATAGTTTTGTATCAAGAACAGGGAATGAATGTATAATACCACCCAACTCATTTGCCTTAGCAAGTACTGTGGAATATTTTAAAATACCAAAAAATGTTTTGGTTATATGTTTAGGAAAATCTACGTACGCAAGATGTGGAATAATTGTAAACGTAACTCCACTTGAACCTGGGTGGGAGGGACATGTTACGCTTGAATTTTCCAACACAACACCATTACCAGCAAAAATTTATGCTAATGAAGGTGCTGCACAATTTATCTTTTTAAAGGGTGATGAAGAACCATCAATAACCTATGAAAAGAGGAATGGAAAGTACATGAAGCAGACTGGCGTCACCTTACCCAAAGTTTAATTTAAGTATTAAATGCAAAAATTAGAAATTAATGGTGGCAAGAAACTATCTGGTAGCATCACAATTTCAGGATCTAAAAATGCAACGCTTCCTATATTGGCGTCAACAATTTTAACCAACAAGAAAGTAGTAATAAAAAATATACCCCTAGTTAAAGATGTAGAAACTATGGTGGATCTTTTGAAACTATTAGGTTCAACAATCAAGCTAGACAAAAAGAAAAAAAAGATTGAAATCATAAATAAAGAATCTTTGAAAACTTTTGCACCGTATAGATTGCTTAAAACAATGCGCGCAGGAGTTCTAGTGTTAGGAGCATTACTAGCAAAATATAAAAATGCAAAAGTTTCTTTACCAGGAGGATGTGCAATTGGTTCAAGACCTGTAGATATTCATTTAAATGCATTAAAAAAAATGGGAGCTAATATTAAGATAAAAGATGGTTATATTATTGCTTCTGCAAAAAATGGATTAAAAGGATGTTTAATTACTTTTCCAAAAGTTTCAGTAGGAGCTACAGAAAATATTTTAATTGCCGCCTGTTTTGCACAAGGAAAAACTAAGTTGAGAAATTGTGCTTTAGAACCAGAAATAAAAGATTTAATTCTTTTTCTTCAAAAGCTTGGTTGTAAAATTAATCAAATAGGAAAACGTGGTTTAAATATTTTGGGTGTTAGAAAAACAGAATCAATATCACACCAAGTAATTTTTGATAGAATTGAAGCAGGGACATATATTATTGCTGCCGCTTTAACAAATGGAATTTTAAAAATTAAAAAAATTAATCCAAAAGTAATATTAACTGAAATTGAGTTATTGAAGAAAATGGGTGTTAAAATAATTAAAAAAAAAAATTATATAATTGCAAGTTGTTCAAAAAAAATAAAAAACATAAATATTATAACAGAACCTTACCCAGGATTTCCAACCGACCTGCAAGCTCAAATAATGGTTTTGATGACTATGGCAAATGGAACCTCAACTATAAAAGAAAATATTTTTGAAAATCGTTTTATGCACGTATCTGAATTAAGAAGACTGGGTGCAAAAATTGAAATAAAAAATAATAAAGCAACTATTTATGGAAATAGTAAATTAAAGGGTGCAGAGCTAATGGCTACAGATTTAAGGGCTTCTGTAAGTTTAGTTTTAGCAGGCCTTGTTGCAAAAAATAAAACAATTGTTAACAGAATATATCATTTAGACCGAGGTTACGAGAAGATTGAGAAAAAATTGTCGCTATGCGGCGCTAAAATTAAAAGGATTAAATGAACCAAGGCATTAAAAGCAATCTTAAATTAATAGGAAAAAATCAGGAAGATTTAAAAGTAATTTCAGCCTATTCTCAAGATAGTATAGTAGCAATTAAGGATATGGTGTATTTAAAAAAAAATAAAATATTTGTAATGATAATAAGCAGATTCATGTGGGAGGATGTAGAAAAGGGATTGTTTAGAAAACATAAAAGAATTAAATGTGCTATAAAGTTTGAAGATGTGTTGAAAGCCCAATCTAAAAAAATTAATCAAAAAAAACAGAGCATTAAACTAGAATTCTTAGCTATTGAATGTAATAAAGTTTTTAATAAGAATTACAAAATAAATATTTTTTTTGCAGGTGGAAGTGTAATTACTTTAATAACTGAGGCTATTGAAGTTATTTTGTATGATCTTGGCATAGCTTGGAATGTAAAACATCTTCCTAAACATAAAATTTGAATGTTGATTTATTTAATAATATAAAATAAAGATATCGTTAAAGGAGAACTAATTGGCTAAACAAGATTTTTTAGAGTTCAAAGGCAAGGTAACCGAGTTGTTACCTAATGCGATGTTCAGAGTAAAGCTTGAAAATAATCATGAAGTTCTGGCGCATACAGCTGGAAAATTAAGAAAAAATAGAATAAGAATTCTTACAGGAGATAATGTTACGGTACAAGTTACTCCTTATGACTTAACCAAAGGTAGAATAGTCTACAGGGGTTAATTAGGCCAGGTAGCTCAGTCGGTAGAGCAGAGCCCTGAAAAGGCTTGTGTCGCTGGTTCGATTCCAGCCCTGGCCACCACAACTATTAAATTTTTAAAATTTTATTTAAACTTGACATAATCAATTCAAATCTATTTAAAGAAGCATTGTTGCAAATAATGCAATAATGATAAAAAATAAGGAACGTGTATAGCAAATGAGTCTCAAAGGTAAGGTAAAGTGGTTTAATGGACAAAAAGGTTATGGTTTCATTGAACGTGAAGATAAAGAAAAAGATATTTTTGTACACCATACGGCAGTTAAAGATGCTGGTCTAAAGTATCTTAATGAAGGTGACGAAATAACATTTGAAGTTGAGAGTGGTGAAAGAGGGCATTCTGCAATTAATCTGCAAAAAATTTAATTGTATATTTCAATAAATTTCATATAACTTACAAATTAATCAACAGAAATTTCACAAAACTCGCTCCAAAAAAAAAGAAAGGCAAATAACATGAGTATAAAAGGAAAAGTTAAATGGTTTAATGCAACAAAAGGTTATGGTTTCATTGAGCGCGAAGATAAAGAAAAAGATGTTTTTGTACACGCAAACGCTGCAAGAGAGGCGAATTTAGATTTAAACGAAGGTGATGAATTAACATTTGAAGTTGAGAATGGCGAAAAAGGCCCTTCGGCAACAAATCTTAAAAAATCATAACTAAACACAATCTGTTGTTGCAAAGTAAAAATTCTATGATACTTTGCAACAATGATTAACAACCTAAAAAAACCTACAATTTTAAAAGCAAAACACCATTTTGCCCACGCTAAGCAATTGCTTGGCTATTAATCATACATAAAAATTTTAATTTATAATAATTTAATATAAAAAGGAGATATGCAGCTGTAGCTCAGTTGGTTAGAGCACTAGTTTGTGGAACTAGGGGTCGGTGGTTCGAACCCACCCAGCTGTACCAAAAAAATGGCAAAAGAAAAAAAATTTAAACCATCAAAGGAACTACCTTTAGGTTTTGTAGATAGGAAAGAAAAAGAATTATTAATCCGTGATTTTATAATTTCTAACATTAAAGAAGTTATGATTAAGTATGGCTTTCAGTGCCTCGAGACACCAAGTTTTGAGTACACTGATAGTATTGGAAAATTTTTACCAGACAAAGACAGGCCAGGTGAGGGAGTTTTTTCTTTTAAAGACGAAAACAAATGGTTGTCACTTCGATACGATCTAACCGCGCCTTTAGCAAGGTATGTAGCTAAAAATTATTTAGAAATTCCAAAACCTTTTAAAAGATATCAATTAGGAACTGTTTGGCGAAATGAAAAACCAGGACCTGGTCGGTATAGAGAATTTTTGCAATTTGATGCTGATTATGTTGGCACAAAAAACCTACAAGCTGATGCTGAACTTTGTGTATTAATATCTGAGATATTAGAAAAGTGTGGACTGGATAAAACTGATTACACTGTTAAAATTTCTTCTAGAAAATTTACAGATAAATTGTTTGAGAAATTAAAAATTACATCAAAAGACCAAATATCCACAACGCTACGTGCTCTTGATAAAATTGACAGGTTGGGTTGGGAAGATGCAAAAAAACTTCTTGGAGAGGGGAGAAAAGATAAGTCTGGAGACTATACAAAAGGTGCAAATCTTAATAATGATCAAATTAAAATAATAGAAGATACATTAAATAATAAAAATCCCAAGAGTGAGGATGTTGAAGAAATTATAAAAATATTTCAAGCTTATAACTTTAAAAATTATCAATTTGACCCAACAGTTATACGTGGGTTGGAATATTACACGGGGCCCATTTTTGAAGTAAACTTAAATTTTGAGGTAAAAAATTTAAAAGGAAAAGTTATACAATTTGGATCGATAGGTGGTGGTGGGAGATATGATAATCTTGTAAATAATTTTGGAAATCTTAATTGTCCAGCAACCGGGATATCAATCGGATTAGATAGATTAGTTTTTGCCTTGATACAAAAAAAGGAATTTAAAATAAAACTTATAAGACCAGTTATCATATGTGTTTTTGATAAAAATAAAATCAAAGAATATATAGAGATATTAAGCAAACTTAGGAATTCAAATATTAGTTCTGAAATTTACCCAGGAGAAGGAAAGCTAAAAAAGCAAATGGAGTACGCAAATAAAATAGGATCTCCAGCTGTTATTTTATATGGCGAGGATGAAATAAAATCAGGAAAAGCGACTTTAAAAAATCTTGAAACTGGCAATGAGAGCTCTATTAAAATTGAAGATTTAGCAAATGAAGTCAAAAAATTACTCTGAAAATATAATAAAAGTTTTTAAGAAAGATGGTTTTGTTTTATCAGAACCAGACGTTCTATTAGATTCAGATTATATTATCCAGAGATCAGGTGAGAATTTTAGAAAGCTAATGATTGCTTTTGATGATGATACCGGGAAAAGCATGTGTTTAAGACCAGATTTGACGGTTGCTTACTGTATAAAATATTTAAAAGATAATTCTAAAGCAAATACAAAAATTTTTTATTCGGGGCAAGCGTATAGAAGGTCAAATAGTCCAAAAGATAAAGTTATCAATGACCAGCTAGGTATAGAAATCTTGGGTTCTAAAAATAAATCTAGTGATGATTTAAAAATTTTAAAAACAATTACTAATTCAATTAAAAAAATAAAAATAAAAAATACATCGATTAAAGTAGGTGATGTAAGCTTATTTCAAAAGTTAATAGATTCTTTGAATATTCCGGAGAGATGGAAGATGAGACTGAAAAGACATTTTTGGAGACCAGAATATTTTGAAGATTTACTTAATAGGCTTGAAACTAATTCTGATATAGATCCTGCTACAGTTAATATAGATAAAAAAAAGTTTTCTGAAATGAAGAATCTTGATCAAAATAATCAAATTGCAAACCGAAATTTTTTTGAAATTTTATCTAGATTTGATAAAAAAATAAAAGACCCAAGATCATTTGCAGAAAATAAGAAAATTGCTGGAATTATTAGAGAGTTTTTAAAAATTAATTGTAAAATTTATAAAATAGAAAAAACTTTAATAGATTTTGTTAAAAAAAATAATTTAAGTAAAAAGGTTTTTAAAGATTTATCAACCATAAAAAATTTATCAAAGATAAATTCTAAAACTATTTTTTCAACAAATTTTGGTAGGGATATCGAGTATTATACTGGAATAGTTTTTGAGATATATAATTCATCAAAAAAAGAGATTGCGAGAGGTGGAAGATATGATGGTTTATTGAAAAGCCTTGGGTCTAAAAAAAATATTTCAGCAGTAGGAGCTGCAATCAATCTAAATAATTTATAGATATGAAAAGTTCAATAACCATAGGTTTGCCAAGCAAAGGAAGATTAAAAGAAAAATCAATAAGTTTTTTTGAAAAAAATAATTTAAAGCCAATTTCAATTGGAGGAGAAAGAAATTATTTTGCGCAAATTGAAAATTTACCTAATTCAAAAATTATTTATTTACATGCTAAAGAAATAATTCAAAGACTAGGAGATGGAACTATAGACGTAGGTATATCAGGTCTAGACCTATTAAAAGAATCACCAATAAATCTACAAAAAAAAATAGAAGTAAAAAAAAAGCTTGACTTTGGCTTAGCAGATGTTGTGGTTGCCATTCCAAATGATTGGATAGATGTTCAAACAGTAGCAGATTTAGAAGAAGTTTCTTTTGAATTTAGAGACAAAAAAAATATTAGGTTGCGTGTTGCAACTAAATATCCAAATTTAACTAATAATTTTCTTGTCTCAAAAGGCGTCACTCAATACAAAATTGTTACAAGTCTTGGTGCTACTGAAACTTATCCATTTATTGGATCGTCTGAAATTATTACTGATATCACTTCAACTGGAAAAACATTAAAAGATAATAATTTAAGAGTTCTAAAAGATGGACTTATTTTAAGTTCTCAAGCTTGTTTATTGGTTTCAAAAAAAAAAGCCGCTAAGTTGCGACCTTTTTTGAATTCATTA
>CAJQRW010000026.1 GCA_905612415.1 uncultured Pelagibacteraceae bacterium | reverse complement strand
ATTAGTTGCTATACCTAGATTAAATGATTTTAAAAAATATGATAATAACCCAAATATTAATATGGCTTATTGGAATAACTATTTTACAAAGAAAGATTTAGACAATAATAATTTTAAATTTATAGATTTACTTAAGTATAAACCGTCAAACATAGAGCAAATGTATTTAGATTGTGATGGACACTGGTCACCGCAAGGTAATTTATGGGCAGCTCAAATTATATCAAATTTTTTAAATTAAAATTTTATCTTGTTAAGTGCATTATTTTTAAATAAATTTGCTTCTTTAATATATCTTCTTACCATTTCGGTAGATTTGTGACCCGTCATAGTCATTATACTTCTTTCCTCAGCACCAGATTCTGCTGCAGATGTAGCAAAACCTGATCTCAGACTGTGACCTGAATAATTTTTACTATCTATACCTGCTAAATTTAAATATTCTTTAATGAGTAAGGCTACAGTTTGATCTGTTAATCTATTTTTTGATAATTTTGATCCTTTTAAAAATCTTCTAAATAGTGGACCTGCATTAATTTTAGAATAATCTATCCATTTTTTTAATGAAATTACTGGACAATATTGAGACTTATTAAAATAGGGTAGAGCTTTAATTAAACCCTCTCCAAATTGATCTGTTTTGGATCTTCTAATCTTAATTTTTAAACCTTCAGTTACGAAATCTAGATCATCAAAGTCTAATGAAATTATCTCATTTCTTCTAAATCCTCCTGAGAAACCCATTAATATTAGCGATCTATCTCTTAATATTTTAATTTGCTCTTTTTTTTGTTCATCTATTACATCAATTATTACTCTTAACATATTGATTAATATCGGTTTTTTTCCTCTTTGTTCGCTACCTTTTCTACGTTTAATTCCCATTATATTTTCAATTATCATTGGATGTTTTGTGTCGAGATAATGTCCTTTTAACCTATGAATGACTCCTATTGATACGAGTCTTCTCTTTAATGTGCTCATTTTAACTTCTTTGGAAGATAAATATGTTAAATACAATGAAACTATTTTAGGTTCTGACGGTAGAGACTTAAAACCATTCTGTACACAAAATAAACCAAAGTCATTAAAATCTGATTTATATGCTCTTACAGTATTTTTTGCTTTAGAGCTTCTAAGGTTTAATACTGTTTCGTCATGTAAAGCTTTTAGGTCTGTTATTATGTTTTTCATAAATATTACTATTGATAACCATTAATTATCGTTAGTAATATATTAAGTGATTTTATAAGTCAATAGCTATAATTTGAAAAAATGATAAGAAAATTAAATCAAAATGATTTTAATAATTGGTCAGATTTATACAAAGGATATGCAAAATTTTATAAAGTTCCAATGAATGCAGATATTTTGGATACAGTTTGGGCCTGGGTTCAAGATAAAAACCATGTTGTTAATGGTATTTGTTATGAATTCGAAGGAAAAATTGTAGGTATAGCTCATTATAGAACAATGCCAAGACCAATTAAAGGCCAATACATTGGTTTTTTAGATGATTTGTTTGTAGAACCAGATTTTAGGGGTCAAAAAATAGCTCAAAAGATTATTGCTCACTTAAAATCCTTATCAAAAGCTAATAATTGGAATGGAATTCGTTGGATCACCCACTCTTCTAATCAAAATGCCAAAAAATTATACGATAAAATAGCAAATAATACTGGATTTGAACTCTATGAGATTAAAGGGAACTAAATTTCAGCTAAAAGTCTGGATATACCTTAGAACTATACCAAAAGGTAAGGTAAAAACCTATAAACAGGTCGCTATAGGCATAAATAGACCTAAATCAGCTCGTGCGGTAGCTAATGCGTGTGCTAGGAACCCATATGCACCTAAAATACCCTGTCATAGAGTAATTAGAACAGATGGGACTCTGGGTGGATATTCAGGAAAAGGAGGAATAAAAACAAAAAAAAATCTTCTAAAAAGAGAAGGTTTTCATCTATAAAACCATGTAAAATATAGCTTTTTTGTTGTCAAAGCCGTGCCTGCCCTACTTTTTAATTATTCTCCCTTCAGTTGTACTGCATTAGTCCATATTGCTAAAAAAAGGGCTTCTATGGCCCATTAATCACTATATTCTTAAACTGCAACCCTTAATAGAGAGCATTGTATTTTGAACTTTTAACACCCTTCATTTTGTAGAGTGTTGATTTTTTATCAGGTTATTGCTCATTTTTAACGATTTAAAATAAGAATATAATTAAAAAGTCGATGTTTTATTGCTTTTTCAAATAGATATTTGTTTTTACCCTCTATACTTGTGTTTTTTTTTCAATTGATTAGTTTTTTAGATATTTTATACAATTTACATTAAATAAATAAATATATCTAATAAAAACAATAAGTTAAAACAGTTTATTAATTCTTTACATTAGTATTTAATAAACAATAAATACCTATCTTTTTTGTTCTCTAAAAGAAATATACACGCCCGAAAGTATTATTATAAATAGGCCAAACCAAGAAAGTTTATCAGGAAAATCTGAAAAGAAATAATAACCAAGTATTACATTTGTGACAATCTCAAAATAACCTAAAGGGGCTAATTTAGAAGCGTCAGCATATTTTAAAGATAAAATTAAGAAAAAATGCCCAAGACAAGCAAAAATACCCATTAAAGCTAAAAGCAACCATTGATTAATAGAAAGATTAATCCAAACAAATGGAACTATTAAAGAACCTATAGCCAGCCCCACTACACCGGTTAATAATAACGTTAATAAAGGAGTGTCTGAAGTATGTAATTTACGCGTAACAATTAAATAGAGCCCATAAAAAAAACCTGTGCCCAAACCAGCAATAGTAGCTAAATTAAAATCTAGAAAGCCTGGACGTATTACAATCAAACTCCCAAGAAAACCAACTATCACAGCAGACCATCTTCTTATGCCTACTTTTTCATTAAGCATAAAAGGAGATAATGCAGTAGTAATTAAAGGAGCTACAAAAGCTAGGGTTAAGGCTTTTGCCATAGAAATTATTGAAATAGAATAAAAGAATAAAATATTTGCAAAAAATAATAGCAAACCTCTTATGGTTTGTAACTTAGGTTGAGTGGTCCATATCAAATTTTTTCTATAGAAAAAAAACATAAAAGGTAAAGCAAAAAAAACAGTAAAAAAATACCGAGCCCAAGTAATTTGAAGAAAAGACATGTCAGCGCTTAGGTACTTAGCTATAACATCCATAAAAGGCAATATTGCCCACGCTAATAAATTATAAATAATTGCTTTCACAATTAATTAAAGTATTTCAAAGCAATAAATACTACAACTATTAAAGTGAAGAATGATAAAAAAGTAGATAAGGCAACGGTGCTAGCTATGCTATCTGATATTTTTTTGGGTGAATAAATTTTACTTACTAGATATGTAAGAACAGCAGAAGGCATCGATGCTTGAATAAACATAACTCCAGCCTCTATTCCTGTAAGATTAAAAAACTTAACAAAACCAAAACCAACAATTGGACCAACTAGTACTCGTATTAGTGAATAAATTAATGTTTCTTTAAAAGAAAAAACTTTAAGTTTAGATAAAGCAACACCTAAAGACATTAATACTAAAAATATTGTTGAGTAGCCAATTAAAAACGTAGCATTTTCTAAAAAAATGGGAGATGGAATTTCGTAATAAACAAATAGCAAAGAAATTAGGAGAGCGTAAATAGGGATACATTTTACTAAAGGTTTAATAGAAAATTTTTTACTAGCTAATAAAATGTTAATACTAAAATGAAAAACTAATATCATAGCAGTCGCAGCAGTAGCTATAGCTAATCCCATTTTTCCATAGGCAAATAAACAAAGAGGCATTCCCATATTGCCAGTATTTGGAAGAATTAATGGTGGTAATAATCGGTAAATATCTTTTTTTAATAATTTTAGAATTATTATTCCTATAACTGAAAAAATAATAACGTATAAGGTCATGTAATAGGCAAAACGCAAAAATAGCTCGAAACTTATGTTTGTTGTTGTTAATGAGTAGAAAATAATAGCTGGCAGACCAAAATTACCTGCAAAAGTAGTAATGAAATTTGTATTAAATTTGGGGTCCTTTTTTCCATACCAATACCCAATCCCAATTGTTAAAAAGACAGGAAAAAGTACGTCAAAAAGCTTAATTAATAGGTCCATACTAGGATCTAAAGAATGATTTATCTTGATCTTTATTTGAAGAGTAACCTACTGATTTTTCAAACTCAGATAATCTCCTATATATAGAACGAAGTTCTGTAATTCTCGTCCAATTTTGCATAAAGAGTGAAAAACTAGATTGAACTTCACGAAATGCACTAGAAGTTTGTATTAATACACCTAAAGTCATTGCTCCAGTAAATAATCCAGGTCCCATTACTATATAAGGAACTATTACCATAGATTGATTGTATAAAATGAGCCACAAATCAAAATAACCATAATGTAAGAATAATTTATGATAATTAAATTTTATACCAGAAAAAAGTTCTAGAATTGTTGGTGCTTTTGCATACTCAACTCTATCATCTTCACCGTATACAAGTTCTTTTCTAAATGCTGCCTCGACTTTCTGATTATTATATTCCAAGCCAGGAAGTTTAATTCCAACATACCAACTAATTATAAGTCCACCAATACTTGCAGTCAGAGAAACATAAACCAAAGAACCTGGAATATCTTTTAATATGGGAATTATTACATTAGATGAAAGGCCCCAAAGAATTGGCGTGAATGCTATTAACAACATAAGAGCTCTGACTACTTGCAAACCAAGACTTTCAACAATAGAAGCAAAAGCTTTACAATCTTCTTGAATTCTTTGTGAGGCACCTTCTACTTTAGAATCAACAGCTTTCCATAAAGGTATGTAAGCAAAAGTCATCGCCTCTCTCCATCTAAAAGCGTATAATCTAGTAAAATAGTTCGTGATCGTATAAATTATCACATAAGGTATGGCTAATTTAAAAAAGTAAAAAATTTTATCATAAAATTCACTTACATCATGTTCTGTTGCTCTTTGTAAAATATCGTAAAAATCTTTGTACCATTCATTAATTTTTACATCGATATATGTTTGTGCGAATAAAGAACTTATAATGAATGCAAGCCCTCCCCAAGCCCATAGTCTCCATTTTTTATCTAAGAAAAAACTTTTTATCATTTTTATTTTAAAAAATTATCTGTATAAGATTTTTTAACTAGTTTTCGTTTTTGTGGTTCTATAACATAATAATCTATATTATTTTTGGAAGCGTATGTTATAGCTTGATCGCACGTATCGAATTCTAAAATAACTTCGGACATTGTATCTTTAGAAGACTCCCACCCCATAAGTGGATCAATATTATTATTTATAGTATCAAATTCTAAAATCCAATTTTTAGTATTTCTTAAACCTGATTGCATTGAGGTTTTTGTTGGTTTAAATATTTTTGCTTTTTTCATAAATATAAATTGGTCGGGGCGGCAGGATTTGAACCTGCGACCCTCTGGTCCCAAACCAGATGCGCTACCAGGCTGCGCTACGCCCCGATTGAGATAGTTTTTATATTAGTGGCTCCTTTTTATCAATGTTTTTAATTAATAAGAGTGAAGAATAACATAGCAGTAAAATTAATGGAACAAATGTTCTTACAAATGAAGCTTCTAATTGGACAAGTAAATCATGTGGTGAAACTAAAAGTCCTAGAATTATTAAAAAAAAGTATATTAAAAAATTTAAAGAAGTAAAAATTATTAACTTTCTATTTTTTTTAAAAGAAAATGTGCATGTAAGAATAAAAAAAAACAATGATATAAT
>CAJQRW010000025.1 GCA_905612415.1 uncultured Pelagibacteraceae bacterium | reverse complement strand
GATTATAACTTTACTTTTTGGGCTCAATTGAGCCTAATAAATCAATAATACAACCTCAAGTAATATACAATTAAAGCTTGTAAAATAATGATATTTAATTTTTAATGCAAACTTAACGTAATAATTATTAAAGGGGAAACATGAAAAAAATAATAACAATGATACTAGGAAGTGTAGTTGCTGTTACTTTGTCTATGTCAGCTGCTTTTTCAGCTGCAAATGAAGTAAGAATAGCTTTCTTTTTAGAATGGGCTACTCCAAACCAAGAAGCAAAAGTTAAAAAAGTTTTTGACGATGCTTTGGGAGTTCCTGTTAAATGGACAAATTTTGCAACTGGTGGAGAGATGACTGAAGCTATGTTGTCTGGAGATATTGATATCTCATACTCACAAGGTCTAACACCTTTTGTTAATGCTGTTAATGCAAAAGCACCTATCAAACTTGTAGATATTGCTGTGTTATACGGAATGGGTGGTACAACTTGTGTTGTATCTAACGCTTCTGGTATTACAAAAGCAAACGCTGCTCAGTTAGAAGGTAAAAAAGTTGCTGTTCCTCTAGGAACAATGGCTGACTATGTTTTCAGAGAAACAATGAAAGCAGTCGGAGCTGATGCTTCTAAAATAACAATTGTTGATATGGTACCTGAAGATGGATCTGCTGCTTTACAAAATGGCGACGTTGCTGCGGCATGTTTGTTCGGTGGTAAATCTATCGAAAATGCACTTAAAGCTGGTACAAGAATGTTAACTGTAGACGAAGCTAAAGCAGCTGGAATTGCAGGAATTGATATTACTTCTGTAACTAACAAATTCTTAAAAGAGAATGAAGGAATGGTTAGAACTTTTATAGAAGTAACTCACGAATACAATACTAAGTTTAATGCAGGCAAATCTGATATGAACGTAATATCTAAAGACGCTGCGACGGATCTAGCTACTACCACAAAGCAAATGGGCGGATTTGAATTCCCAGATGCGGCAACAATGAAATCTAAGTATATGAACAAAGGCGGTATACTTATGAATTACCTAAGTGTTATGGGTAAAATGTTTGCTACTTCTGAAAACCCAGCTCTTAAAAATTACTCTAAAGTAGTTACTACTAAGTACCTACCGTAATTTAAGAGTTATAAAAGATATTATAGGCGCCAATTTAGTAAATTGGTGCCTATTTTTTTAGTAAAAATATAATTATATTATTATTATGAGCGATCTAGTTTCTCAAAAAGTAAACATGATTTTTAAATCTCTTAAAGGAGAAACTGTTCATGCGCTTAAAGACATATCTTTTTCACTTAAAAAGGGTGAACTTTTAACAGTTCTTGGTCCTTCGGGTTGTGGAAAAACAACTTTATTAAATATTGCAGCTGGTTTCCTTAGACCCACTTCTGGTTCAATAAATCTGGGTGGAAAAGAAATTAATGGTCCAGGAGTTGAAAGAGGGATGGTTTTTCAACAAGGTGCTCTGTTCGAGTGGTTAACTGTTAATGAAAATGTAAATTTTGGTTTACGTATGAAAAAAGAAGATCCAGTTAAAACAGCAAAAAAAGTTGAAGAATGGCTTGATATAGTTGGATTAAAAGGTTTTGGAAATACACCTACTTACCAACTGTCAGGTGGTATGCAACAAAGAGTAGCCCTAGCAAGATGTTTGATTAATGACCCTGACTTAATTTTAATGGATGAGCCTTTAGGTGCATTAGATGCTTTAACTAGAGAAAAAATGCAGTCACTAGTTTTGAAAATATGGAAAGAAACAGGTAAGACTATCATTTTAATTACGCACTCTGTTGAAGAAGCTTTATTGTTAGGTGAGCGACTATATGTAATGGCACCAAGGCCTGGACGTATACATAAAGAATACAATCTTCCTTTTGCAAAAATGGGCCTAAATGGAGATCTTAGAGAAATTAAAAATCATAAAGATTTTGTGAGTAAAAGAGAAGAAATTCTATCGATGATTTGGAATATGGAAGAGGAAATTATGGGTAAGGATATATAAGATGGTAACAGGATTTCTTACTTTTTTTATTATTTTTGCTGTCATTGGCTCAATACTTTATGGACGAAGATTAATTAGAACTGAAAAATCAGATGCAGTTTTTGGAAACCCTGAAAGAGCTAAAGGTGGAATACACTGGGTTGTGGTTGGTACTAGTTTTCTTATATTATCATGGCTTTATTACTCGTGGGATATAGCAAAATCATTTTATCCAAAATCAGCAAATGAACTTTGCCAGGTTGCTAAAGTCGATGAGTCTTTGCTATCTTTAAAATATCTTTTCCCAATTGTAGAAAGACAACACAAGAGTACAGCTATTATTAAACGTGAAAATTTAAATATAGAAAAAAAAATAACTTTAATTCAAAACAACGCAAATTTAAAAAGTAAAGACAAAGAAATATTAATAAATATACTTCGTAAGACAAAATTAATGATTCCAACATTAACCAGTGAAAAATACTTGGAAGATAACACAAAAAATATAGTCAATGAGTTAACTGCTAGAATTAATATATTGATGGCAGAATTTCCAAAAGACTCTTACCCTACCTTAAGTGTGAAAGAAAAAAATGAATTAGATATTGGTTTAGAAAAACAGCTGGGATGGGGAGCTACTGGTATGGAGGTGCCCACTCTTCCTGAAAGTAAAAGGGGCTTAAAATTCCATGTTGCAGCAGTAGAATTAAACTCCATTAGCGATGAATTTTTTGAAATGAGAAACCATAATCCTGAGTATTTAAGACAATCAGAATCAATATTTTCTGACATTAAGAAATACATGGATGGATTAGATGATGGTCGAGAATTAGACTATATTAAAGATATTAAGAAACTTGTTCGAAGAATAGAATACGCAAGTATTTTTCCTCCTAAAACATTAAATGAATTTGAAAAATCAATTGTAGCTTTTGATGAAGTTCAAAAAAATGAACAAGGAGGTTTAACAGTTATAGATGCTTTGTTGTTTCCGGCTGGAAAAATTGTTTCAAATGGTTCCCAATGTTCAGAAGCAGGACCTGGAAGATGGTTACCTAAACCATCTGATACTTTTAGAATTTTTGGAGATCTTTTAAAACCAAGTGTTGGATATAAAATGATACCTATGCTTTGGTATGAAATGATGGGGGTAAATCAGATAGTTGGTTTCGTTCTTCCAGACTGGATAGCAGATATCATGCCAGGTAAATATCCTATTCATAAACAAGATGGAACAGTTGATCCAAACTTTAAAAGTAAAGTTTTAGATGTTGTTACTGGGGAATTTAAAGCTTTTAAAATTCCAATTCCTGCAGGTCATATTTGGGATTCTTTTTTAAGAGTGTTTCTGGGATTATCTCTTGGAATAATAATGGGTGTACCTTTAGGTTTGTTTATGGGGTTAAATAGATTTGCCAAAGGATTCTTTGATCCGTTGGTTGAATTGTACAGACCCGTTCCCCCGCTCGCTTGGGCACCATTAGTAATTACTGTTTTTGGAATTGATAATGTTGGAAAAGTATTTTTACTATTTATGGTCTCATTTTCTATTATGATTATTTCAGCGCGAGCTGGAGCATCAGGAACTCAACTATCAAAAATTCATGCCGCTCACTCATTAGGAGCTTCTAGATGGCAGATACTTAGAGAAGTTATTTTCCCCAATTCTTTGCCTGAAATATTAACAGGAATAAGAGTTGCTGTTGGTATGTGCTGGGGAACGTTAGTTGCTGCTGAATTTTTGGCAGGAACTACTGGTATAGGGTTTGTTGAGAACGTTGCAAGAAAGTATATGCAGTACGAAGTTATCTGGATAACAATTTTTGTAATGGGAATGTTAGGTCTTTTATTTGATGTAACTATTAGAAAAATTATTGTTAAAACAATTCCTTGGCGTGGAAAAGGTTAATGATTTCGTTTTCAAAAAATAAAGTTCTTGAATGGTGTGGGGTTATTACTGCAATTTTATATTCAGTATTAATCGCAATGAATATAGGAGCAGAATTCATAGGCTTTATACTATTATTAATTTCTGCAATATTAATCGGCTTATGGTCTTATTTTGGAAAACATAAAGGTATTTTATTATTACAAATATTTTATGCGTCAGCAGGAATTATTGGAATGATACGGTGGTTTTAGGTTGAGGTGGTTTAAGTCTCCCGCCGCCACCTCCATTGAATTATATCTGATTCGCTATATAAACTTTAACTCGTAATAAGTGTATTTATATGAAAAAAATTCTAAAAATAATTATTTTAAGTCTATTGCTTGCTAATGTAGCTCACTCAAAAACAAAAGAAGAAAAAAGAGCAAAATATGTTTTACTAAATATGCAACAGGATTATATAGCCTGTTATTCTTTTTATAAAATTGGATCTGAATATGTAAAAAAATCTAATGGAGATAAAAGCACAATCGATGGCATAGAAAAAAGCTCTGATCTATCATTAAAACTTGCTCATGACACTGGTGAACTAATGGGTATGACAATAGAAGAAATGTCTTTAAAACTTGAATCTGAAATGAATAAACAATTAAATCTAATAGATAATAATTTTTCTAACGCGTCTATTCTATTAGAAAAATGTGCTCAAAACTGTAAAAACTTAATTGAAAATAAAAAAAAAAGAATTTCTTTTTGGGAAAAAAAAGCTAAAGAAAAAATTAATGAATAAAAATAAATTGAAAAAAATTGTTAAAAAAATATTTCTTAAATTTGGGTTGAATAACAATCATTCTGAAATTTCATCAAACTATATAATTCAAGCTGAGCTGGTGGGCGCTCCCACTCATGGACTATCTAGGTTAAAAATGTATTGCGATAGAATAAAAAAAAAACTTATTAATTCAAAACCAAAAATTAAAATTAAAAAAATTTCCCAAAGTGTTTCTCATGTTGATGCTGATGATGCTATAGGATTTGTAGCTGCCGATATAGGCATTAAGAAAGCTATAGAAAATGCTAAAAAAACAGGAGTTGGAATAGTTGCTGTTAAAAATAGTGGTCATTATGGTTTATCTAGTTTCTATGCAGAGCAGGCTGTTAAAAAAAAATTAACAGTTCTTTGTTTTACTAATGCTCCTCCAGCAATTGCTCCATATGGTGCAAGAAAAAGTTTGTTTGGTACGAATCCTATTTGTTTTGGAACTCCTACGGGATCTAAAGTGCCTTTTATATTAGATACATCTGTATCAATGATTAATAGAGGAAAGATAAGAGTAGCAGCAAGACAGGGAAATCGGATTCCTGCTGGTGTAGCTTTAGATAAATTTGGAAAACCAACAACTGATGCCAAAAAAGCCCTGAGAGGTGTCCAGTTACCAATAGCTAGTTTTAGAGGTTCGGGCTTAGCCTGGATGGTTGATATATTAAGTGGAGTTTTTACAGGCGGAAATCATTCTGGAAAAGTTAAAGATCCATTTGATGATTTTACTGGTCCACAAAATATAGGACATTTATTTATTGTAATGAAATCAAACCTATTTGTTGGAAATAGTTATAATAAAAGAATTAAGGATAATATTAAAACAATAAAAAAATTACCTAAAATAAAAGGAGTAAAAGAAATTCTTTTTCCAGGCCAAAGTAAGCATAAAAGATATAAAAATAACTTAAAAAATAATATTAAAATTCCAAAAAATATATTAGAAGACTTAGAAAAATTAAATTCTTATTAATTAACGTAAACTTCTTGCAAATTCTACTATGTCATTAATAAGTAATTCTGGTTGCTCCATTGCAGCAAAATGACCTCCTTTACTTATTTTTGTCCAACGTTTGATATTAAATAATCGATCTACATATGATCGTGGTGGCCATTCTGACATTTCGGCAGGAAATAGTGCTACAGCTGTTGGAATCTCAATTTTTTTAAAATCGTTTGGAAAAAATCTGCCACCCTCTTCTCTTCTACCAAAATAAATCCAAGAAGCTGTATTAAAAGTTCTTGTGACTAAATAAACCATAATATTTGCTATTAAAATATCTTTAGAATAAACACTTTCAATATTATCGTTTTTTAAATCTGACCAAAAATAAAACTTTTCTATTATCCAGGCGGCAACGCCTATTGGGCTATCCATCATTCCATAACTTAAGGTTTGAGGTTTTGTTGCTTGCTGTGTTCTATATCCATCTTGTTTTATTTGATCTTTATCAAATCTAATTTGCCAATCTTCTTCTTCTTTAGTTTTAGGTCCATCTGGATGACGCATGGTTAAGCAATTAATATGTAAAGCTTTGCATGTTTTTGGATAATCATATCCAATCCAATTTGAAATTGTAGCTCCCCAATCTCCACCTTGGGCTATATAATTTTTGTAACCTAGATTCTTGGTCATTAGAGTATTAAAAATATTTGCAATTTTTCTTGGTCCTATCGGCTTTTTCGGTGCCCCAGAAAAACCAAATCCTGGAAGTGAAGGTACTATTACATCAAATCCATCTTCTTCTTTACCACCAAATCTTTCAGGATGAGCAAGCTTTTCAATTATGTGCAAAAATTCTATTATTGATCCAGGCCAACCATGCATAATCAATAAGGGGATAGGTTTAGATCCACTACCTCTTTCATGAATAAAATGAATATCAATATCACTAATGTTTGTAGTAAAATTAGAAAATTTATTTATTTGGTCTTCATGTTTTTTCCAATCAAACTTATTAACCCAATAATCTGCAATTTCTTTCATGTAATTTAGATTGGTCCCGTACTCCCAGCCACCATCTATTGGCATTTCATGCCAAGGATATTTTATAATTTTATTTTGAATATCCTTAATAACTTTATCTGAGATACTTACTTTAAATGGTTTTGCCATTTTTTATGAATGGCTAATCCAAATTGTTTTAGTTTGTAGGTATTGATTTAATGCTTCGGTCCCTTGATCTCTGCTTAATGATCCAGACTGCTTATAACCACCAAAAGGAGTTTTTATATCACCTTCAGAGAAAGTGTTGATTGATATCGTTCCACATGGCAGATTTTTAGCTATATAAAATGCTTTATTAATATCCTGCGTAAATACACTTCCATGCAAACCATATTTAGAATTTTTTGCAATTTTTAAAGCTTCCTCTGTATTATCCACAGTAAGAATTCCGAGAACAGGACCAAATATTTCATCTTGAGCTATTGTCATGTTTTCTTTAACATTGTCAAAAAGTGTTGGTTTGGCAAAAAAACCTTTTTGATTACTTTCGGAAACTCCTCCATGTAAAATTGAAGCTCCTTCATCAATGCCTTTTTGAATATAACCGTCCACTTTAGCTAGATGTCCTCTAGATATCATAGATCCCATATTTGTATTGGTGTCTAAAGGGTCTCCAACTTTAATATTTTTTACTCTTTTTAAAACTTTATCTAGAAATTCATCTTTTACTTTACTGTGAATAATCTGCCTCATGTTTGCTGAACAGTTTTGCCCTCCATTCCAAAAAGCGGAATTGATTGCATTATCTATTAATGTGTCATTTATTTTTGCATCTTCTAAAACTAAAAAAGGACTTTTGCCACCCATTTCAAGACCAATAGTTTTTAAATTACTTTCTCCAGAATATTTCATAAACAAACCGCCAACTTCTGTGGATCCAGTAAATGAAACTGCATCAATATCTTTATGTCTTCCCAAAGCCTCACCAACATCACCGAAACCAGGCAAAACATTAAATACACCATCAGGAATTCCTGCTTCTTTAGCAATTTGAGCAATTCTAATTGCTGACAAAGGTGTGTCTTCAGCAGGTTTAATTATTACTGAACATCCTGCTGCTAATGCTGGAGCAGCTTTCCAAACAGCCATCATTAATGGAAAATTCCATGGGACTACACCAGCTACAACACCTATTGGCTCTTTAACAATTAAGCTTGTTATTGATGGATCTGTAGGAGGAACTTTACCAAAAGTTTTATCGATCAGTTCTGCATACCATTGAAAATGCATTGGGGTATCGTTGGCAACTTCATTTATACAATCATTAATTAATTTTCCAGTATCAACACACTCTATTACAGCATTTTCTGTACCATGTTTTCTTAGTAATTCGGCAAATTTAAGCAAAATATCTTTTCTAAATTCTGGTGATGTTTTTGACCAAGCTCCACTTTCAAATATTTTTCTTGAAACTTTTACAGCTTCATCAACATCTTTATAATTACACTTAGCCACAGAGCATAATGTTTCACCAGTAGCTGGATTTATGCTTTCAAATTTTTCTCCATCAATAGCATCTACATATTTTCCATTTATAAATGCTCTTCCTTCAAATTTTAATTTACTAGCAATAGCTTTATAGTTTGTTGATGTCATTTTTTTAAATTATAAGTTAATTGAAATAAATATTTTAGTAAAGCTTCTTTAACAAACTTTAAAAAAGGTGTATTAGAAGAGGTAAATACACAATGTTATCAAATAAAAAAATTGTCTGCCCTAACAATCTTCTTAATGTTGCTAAAAAATCAGGTGCAATTAATGCTGCTATTGTTAATGCTGGAGAAATATTTCCAATGGAATCTGTTCATATGTCGGTTGAACACAATTTAATAAACCCAATATTCATAGGTGATCAAGACAAAATACAGAAATATGCTGACAAATTGGAGTGGGATATTTCGAAATATAAGATTATTGATGAGAAAGATGAAAATAGCACCGCACCTATAGCGGCTAAGTTAGCGAGTGAAGATAAAGTTAAAATTATTGTTAAAGGACATATCCATACTGATATTTTGATGAAAGCAGTTTTAAAGAGAGATTTAAATCTAATCGGAAAAAAAAGATTAAGTCATGTATGGCATATGACTTTAGATAAAAACGATAAACCTTTTATAATCACTGACGGAGTTGTAAATGTTTTGCCAAAATTAGAAGTTAAAATGCATATACTTAGAAATGCAGTTGAATTTGCTAACAAAATTGGAATTGTGAGACCTAAAGTTTCCGTTCTATCAGCTACTGAAGAAGTAATAGAAAGTGTACCAAGTTCAATTGAAGCAAATATAATTACAAAACGAGCAAAAGAAGAAAATATAAAAGCTGATGTTTTTGGTCCATTAGCGTTTGATAATTCTGTATCTAAAAAATCTGCTGCAATTAAAAGAATTAAAAATGATGTTTCTGGTAATACTGATATCTTACTTGTACCCAATGTGGAGGCAGGTAATGCTTTAGTTAAAATGATGATTTATTTTATGGGAGCCTGTGCGGCTGGAGTGGTGGTTGGTGGTAAAGTTCCTGTTGTAATTACCAGTAGATCAGATGAAGCTGAATCTAGATTGGCATCGATAGCTGCCGCCGTGGCTGCTCTTAAGTAGGGATTATTATATTGTAAACAGGCAATAATGACACCTTCTAAACTGTAAATCATAAGGGTATTATAAAATTAATCATGATCCCTCTTTTAGGAAATTTTAACCTATGGCTTTCACTTTTTTTTGCTATCTTCCAGTTAGTAAATTCATTTAAAAAAAATAACAACTCAGTAATTAAATTAAACAAAATTGCAGTCAATGGCTTGTTTTTTTGCTCTTTGTTATCTTTTTTTTCACTTATCTACAGTCATATAGTTTCTGATTTTAGTTTAATAAATGTTTTTCAAAACTCTCATACTACTAAGCCATTGTTTTATAAAATATCTGGAGTTTGGGGTAATCATGAAGGCTCCATGTTGTTATGGATTCTTGTATTAACTATATTCAATTATTTTATTTTTAAATTATATAACAAAAAAAATTCTAAATTTATTACCAAGACATTAGAAACGCAGTCTTTAATTATAATTGGTTTTGTTTTATTTACTATATTTACATCGAACCCTTTTGAAAGAATGGTGACGCTTGAGAGTAATGGTTTGGGTTTTAATCCAATTTTACAAGATCCAGCTTTAGCTATACACCCCCCTTTACTTTATATAGGTTACGTAGGTTTTTCAGCTGCTTTTTCACTCAGCATCGCAGCATTAAGTTTAAAAAATAACGAAAGTATTTTCTGGTATAATTATATGAAACCTGTCGTTGCCACTGCTTGGACTTTTCTAACTATTGGTATCGCTTTTGGATCTTTGTGGGCTTACTATGAATTAGGTTGGGGTGGTTGGTGGTTTTGGGACCCTGTTGAAAATGCTTCTTTTATGCCGTGGTTATTAGGAACTGCTTTATTACATTCTTTAATTACAGTAGAGAGAAAAAAATCACTTCAATTGTGGGTCTTGTTATTATCCATTCTTGCTTTCCTATTAAGCGTAATAGGAACATTTTTAGTAAGATCTGGAATACTAACTAGTGTCCATACATTTGCGCTGGATCCATCTAGAGGTATATATATTTTAATATTCACAGCTTTGTTGGGTGGTTACTCATTGGTTCTATTTAGCATGAATTCAAAAAAATATTTAAATAACAACTATGTAACTTTTTTCAGCAAAGAAGGATCAATATTAATAAATAACATCCTTATGGTAATTGTATGCGCCTCTGTATTTCTAGGAACAGTTTATCCACTAGTAATTGAAGCTATTACTAATAATAAGATATCAGTAGGTGAACCTTACTACAACTCAACTGTTATTCCGATAATAATACCAGCAATCTTAATTATGGGAATAGGTCCAATTTTATCATGGGGAAAAAATAAAAAACTAGAAACTTTTAAAAAAATTATTCCATCTATTTTATTGACAGCGATATTTTCAATAATAATTCTTCTTTATTATAATTCATTCAGCATTA
>CAJQRW010000024.1 GCA_905612415.1 uncultured Pelagibacteraceae bacterium | reverse complement strand
GGCTGTGTGATAAATTTAAAGAACTAAAATCTTTGTTTGTTGGTATTGTAACTAAATAGTCAGCACAATTAACTTCATTATTCGATAAACCGGATGCTTCTGGACCAAAAATTATTCCTATTTTTTTATTTTTCTTAATTTTTTTAGTAAATTCTGTAATTGAAACTATTTTTTTATTTACTTTTCTTGATCTCGACGTGGTGGCAAATATTATATCTAGGTCCCCTACGGATTCCTCTACAGACTTAAAAGTTTTAGCTGATAATATTATATCTTTAGCTCCAACAGACGTAGCTTTAGCTTTCTGATTTGGCCAGGCACACCTTGGTTTAACTAAACGAAGATTTGGTATATTAAAATTTTTAAGAGCCCGAGCTGAAGATCCAATATTTTCTCCTAATTGAGGTCTACACAAAATAAAATAAATATCTTTAAGACTCATTAGTTGTTAGCTGGAGCTTTGTCTTTATAAAGCTTGTAATCAAGACTATCAATTAAAGCTTTAAAAGAAGCTTCTATTATGTTTGGTGATACTCCTATTGTAAACCAGCTTTTTCCTTCTCTATCTGTGCTTTCTATAGAAACTCTAGTTGTAGCATTAGTTCCAGTATTTAAAATTCTAACTTTATAGTCTACAAGTTTTAAATCTTTCAAATATTTTGAATATTTACCAACTTTGCCAACATTAGATCTAATAGCATTATCTAACGCGTTTACAGGTCCATTACCTATACCTTCACATACAATTTCTTTTCCATCAACTAAAATGTGTGCCTTAGCTGTAGAGTTAATATTATTTTTTGAATCTTTTTTTACAGTCACATCATATTTAGAGATGGTTAAATAATTTGGTATCTCACCTAAAAGTCGTCTTGCTAATAATTCGAATGATGCATCTGCTCCGTCATAACTGTAACCAATAAATTCTCTGTCTTTTACTTCTTCCAAAAGTTTTTTAATTTTTGGATCATTTTCTTTAATATCTATTCCAATAGTTTTTAATCGGGATAATATATTTGATTTCCCTGCTTGATCAGAAACAATAATATTTCTTGTATTTCCTACTTCTTCTGGATTTATATGTTCGTAAGTTTTTGGATTCTTTTGAACAGCAGAAACATGCAGCCCTCCTTTATGAGAAAACGCAGCTGCCCCAACATAAGGTAAGTGTTTATTAGGTTTTCTATTTAAAATTTCATCCAAAAGTCTTGAGCATTGAGTTAAGTTTTTAATATTATTTGGTTTAATATTAATTTCAAACCTAGAAGAAAAATCTTCTTTTAAAAATAACGTTGGTATTAATGACATTAAATTTGCATTACCACACCTTTCGCCAAGACCATTAATAGTACCTTGTATTTGCCTCACTCCAGCTAAAACTGCTGATAAAGAGTTTGATACAGCATTTCCAGTATCATTATGAGCATGAATTCCTAAATTTTTTCCTGGAATAACTTTTGAAACTTCAGTAACAATTTTAGTAACTTCATGTGGTAAAGTTCCACCGTTAGTATCACATAAAACTATCCATCTTGCTCCTTGATCAAAAGCTGCTTTAAGACAAGTCATTGCATATTCTGAGTTAGCCTTATATCCATCAAAAAAATGTTCAGCATCAAACATGAATTCCTTTTTTTCTTTAATAAAATGTTTTGCACTCTCTCTAATATTATCTAAATTTTCTTCATTAGATATTCCAAGAGCTACATCAACATGAAAATCCCAAGATTTACCCACCAAACAAACTGCCGAAGTATTAGAATTTATAAGAGCAGATAAACCTGGATCATTATTTGCACTACGCCCAGTTTTTTTTGTCATTCCAAATGAAGTTAGTTTTGCATTTTTAAAACTATGTTTCTTTTGGAAAAACTCAGTGTCGGTTGGGTTAGCTCCCGGCCAACCACCTTCAATATAATCTACGCCAAGATTATCTAAAGCGACTGATATTTTTTGTTTATCATCCAAGGAAAAGTCTACTCCTTGGGTCTGCGCTCCATCTCGAAGTGTCGTATCAAATATATATAGTTTTTCTTTACTCATTTAATTTTCCATGATGTTTTGCCATCTTTATCTTCTATTAAAACTCCTTTATTTGAAAGTTCATCTCTTATTTTATCAGCTTCTTTATAATCCTTATTTTCTCTAGCTTTATTTCTTAATTCTATTTTTTTAAAAATATCCCCGTCAGTCATTAAAGATTTTTTTCTTTTGAAATTCAACCATTCTGTTTTTGTTTCTTTTAGAATTCCAATAAAATTACAGGCTGAAATAAATATTTTTTTATCATTATCATTACCATTTTTAGCTTTGTCGAATAATTTATGAAGATTTGCTATATACCCAGGTGTATTTAAATCATCATATAAAGGTAAAAGTATGTCATCAGGAATTTTAGATGGGGTTTTTAAAGATAAATAAACAGTATACCATTTTTCAATTGTATTTTTACAATCATCTAAAAGTTTGTCATTCCAGTCTAGTGGTTGTTTGTAATGAGAACTTATCAAAGCAAATCTTAAAACCTGTCCACTAATTTTATCTTTAAAATCTTTTATTTTTAAAATGTTTCCTTGAGATTTTGCCATTTTTTCATTAGATATTGTGATAAAAGCATTATGTATCCAATAGTTAGCAAATACTTCAGTATCATTAGCACATCTAGATTGAGCTATTTCATTTTCATGATGTGGAAAAAGTAAATCTATTCCCCCTCCATGAATATCAAATTTTTTACCTAAAAACTTTTTTGACATAGCAGAACATTCTAAATGCCAACCAGGTCTTCCTTTCCCCCAAGGAGATTCCCAAAAAGGCTCATCTTTAATTGATGGTTTCCATAATACAAAATCTTCTGGGCTTTTTTTATTTTCTGAAATCTCAACTCTTGAGCCAGCAATTAAATCTTCTAATTTTTTATTAGATAATTTTCCATAATCATTAAATTTATTTACTTGAAAATAAACATGATTTTTATTTTCATATGCAAAATCTTTTTTAATAAGTTCAGAAATCATTTTAATCATCAAATCTATATGATCAGTGGCTCTTGGTTGTTCTGATGGAGTTTCGCAGTTTAAGAACTTGCAATCTTCACTAAAATTTTTAATTATTTTTCTTGTTAAATCTGAAATGAAAGTATTATTTTCTTGCGCTGATTTAATTATTTTATCATCTACATCAGTGATATTTCTAACATAAGTAACTGGAGTTTTTCCATATCTACATTTCAAAACCCTAAATAAAATATCAAAAACAACCAAAGGTCTTGCGTTACCTATGTGTGGATCATCATAAACTGTAGGTCCACACACATACATGCCAATTTTTTTTTCATTTATAGGAACAAACTTTTCTTTTTTGTTACTTAAACTATTTGTTAAAAAAATATCTTTATCCATTATCCTAGAAATATACTTTAATTATAGATTTGTGAATCTATTTGATTAATTGGGAATCTTGCATACTGGAATAGGCTTCATTTTATGCAAATTTAATTTTCGTATTTTTTCGTATTTTTCACGATTTTTAGAATTTGGATTGTTCATTGCTTCCTCTAATTCCCTATACTTTAAGCCTAATTGTCCTTCATCAGTTCTGCCGTCGTCCCATAATCCATCAGTTGGTGAAGCATCTATTATTTCTTGCAGTATTTTTAATTCTTTCCCTAATTCCCAAATTTCAGTTTTATTACAATCAGCTAAAGGAGATATATCAACTCCACCATCACCATATTTTGTGTAAAAACCTATACCAAAATCTTCAATTTTATTTCCTGTTCCAACAACAATGCCTTTGTTGGCGGATGCTACTTGATAAAGAGTTGTCATTCTAAGCCTTGCTCTTGAATTTGCCATACCATGCTCGTTATTAAATTTTGATAAACTGCTCTCAAAGTTTTTAAATAATTCATCTAAATTAATTAGATGAGCTTCAACATTTTTGAAATTTTTAATTAACCACTCTTGATGTTTAAGACTTAAATCATGTTGTGAAGATTTTTGTTTAATAGGCATTGATAAAACAATAGTTTTTAAACCAGTCATGGCACTTAAGGTGCTCGAAACAGAAGAATCTATTCCACCAGAAATTCCAATTACTAGTGATTGTGCCTTATTAGGCATACTATCAACATAATTTTTAATCCATTTACTTATAAAAAGTACTTTTTCAGAAAGATTCATAATTGTAAATTTAAACCAAATTGTATTTAATACAATTGTTTAAGATGCCGCTTTAATATTATTTTTTGAATATAAACTATTTTTTTTAATCTCATCTGAAATTAAAAATGCCATTTCTAATGCTTGGTTAGCGTTAAGTCTGGGATCGCAATGTGTATGGTATCTATGAGATAAATCTCTATCAGATATTTTTTGAGCCCCACCAGTACACTCAGTAACATTTTGACCAGTCATTTCAATATGCAATCCACCAGCATAACTACTTTCACTTTGGTGGCATGCAAATACATTTTTAACTTCTTTAATCACATTATTAAAAGGGCGTGTTTTAAATCCTGTAACAGATTTAATAGTATTGCCATGCATTGGGTCACAAGACCAAACTACATTTAAGCCTTCTTTTTTGAC
>CAJQRW010000023.1 GCA_905612415.1 uncultured Pelagibacteraceae bacterium | reverse complement strand
TTAACTAGACTTCCTAAAAAATCTTTCTTTTTCTCTATTCCAATCTTTTTCTTTTTTGGTTTGTCTTTTGTCATACTCTTTTTTACCTTTTGCAACTGCAATTTCAATTTTTGCTTTTCCCTTTTTGAAATATAATTTAGTTGGTATTAAGGTGAATCCTTCTCTATTAAGTCTTCCAGCTAATTTATTTATTTCTTTTTTGCTTAATAGTAGTTTCCTATTTCTTTTAGGGTCATGATTGTTGTAACTAGATTCTTTATAAGATGGAATGTGAGAATTAACTAAAAACAACTCTCCTTTATGGTCATAAGCATATGCTTCAGATATATTTACTCTTCCTGCTCTTAGGGATTTAACTTCAGATCCTTTTAAAACTATACCAGCTTCAAATGTTTCTTTAAAAAAATAATCAAAACTTGCTTTTCGATTTAATGTTATGATTTTCAAACCAATTTGAGATTTTTGTTTCATTGAAGCAAATTGGCATTAAGCATTGCAGATTTAATAATGTTCTGAGTTTTTTCTGTTACTTTTACTAAAGGCAAACGCACATCATCACTGCACATGTTTAATAAACTGGCTGCATATTTTACTGGACTTGGGTTACTTTCAATAAATAAAGATTTATGTAAAGGCATTAATTTTTCATTTAACTTTTTTGCTTTACCGATTAAATTGCTATCATTTTTATTCATTGAAGCTTGCTGAAGTTCAGCACATAATTTTGGAGCAATATTAGCTGTAACTGAAATGCAACCTACTCCACCTCTTTTATTAAATTCCAATGCCAAACCATCTTCGCCAGTTAATTGAATAAAGTCTGGACCCATTTTTTCTTTTTGTTGATCTACTCTATTTAAATCACCAGTAGCATCCTTTACACCTACAATATTTTTAAGTTCAAATAATTTAGCCATAGTATCAACGCTCATATCCACAACAGATCGAGATGGAATATTGTAAATTACTATTGGTAATGATGAATTGTCGTTTATAGCTTTATAATGTTGATATAAACCTTCTTGAGTAGGTTTGTTGTAATACGGAGTTACAACTAAAGCTGCGTCGGCTCCAATTTTTTCTGCATATCTTGTTAACGCAACAGCCTCTTCAGTTGAATTTGAACCAGTGCCAGCAATTACGGGTATTTCTCCATTAGACTCCTTTACGCATAACTCAATAACTCTTTCATGCTCAATATGGGATAAAGTTGGCGATTCTCCTGTTGTACCTGCCGGGACAAGACCAGAGGTTCCATTTTTTAAATGGTTATGTATTAATGAAATATAGGCATCTTCATCAAGTTTGTTATTCTTGAAGGGTGTAATTAAAGCAACAATTGATCCTTTAAGCATAAATCTTTATAACATAATTTAAAAAAGTAAATCATCATTAATTTATGAAAATTATTAACTATCTTAAAGTAATTTTATTAGTATTTATTATCGTTTTTCCATCAATATTAAACGCTAAAGATAAGATTTTACCTATACCAAAACCTAAAGTTGAACAAGAAATTAAGAATATTACGGCAAAAAAGAAAATTATATACCCTCAAAAAAAACCATCTTTAAATAAAGAAAAAAAAATAGTTAGTGTAAATGATGAAAAATTAAAAATTGATACAACAAAAGAAGTGACAATTATTTATCCAAAGAAAAAACCTTTGGAATACACCAAAAAAATTACTAAAGTTTTAAAAAAATCTTCAATATTATCAAAAAATGATTTTGAAATAGCAAAAGAAGCGCTTATAGCTGTCGAAAATAGAAAGTGGCAAAGTGCATTAAAAATATCAAAAAAATCAAAAGATAAAACGATTTATAAGCTAATTAACTGGCTTTATTTAAAAGAAACTACAAACGGAGCAAGTTTTTATGATTATTTAACTTTTATAAATAACAATCCAAACTATCCAAGAATCAATAGATTAAAATACCTGGCTGAGCATAAGATTAATTTAAATCAAATTTCACCCATAGTTATATACAAATGGTTTGATAATAAAGAGCCATTAAGTGCTTTTGGTAAAATTAAACTGGGTGAAATTTATATATCACAAGGGAATACTGAGAAAGGATCTGCCCTAATAAAAGAAGGTTGGGAAAAAGCAAGATTATCGAAAAACCAAATACAATATCTAAGAAAAAAATATAAAAAATTAATAACATCTGAAGATCACATTAAACGCGCTGATTGGCTTGCTTGGGAAGGTAAACATTGGGATTTGAAAAGGATGCTAAGATACTTACCAAAAGATTATCAATTATTATACACAGCAAGACAAATCTTAATTAGTAAATCTTATGGAGTAGATAAAGCTATTAAAAATATACCTGATAAATTTAAAAATGATATTGGACTTCAATATGATAGACTTAAATGGAGAAGAAAAAGAGGACGATTAGATTCTTCTCTTGAGATTCTATTAAAAACATCAAAAGATAGTAGCAAACTAATCAGACCAGATTTGTGGGCGAAAGAAAGAATTATTTTATCACGATCATTACTTTACCAAAAAAAATACCCTTTAACTTATAGAGTAATAAGTAATCATTCTTTAGATCCTGAAGTAGAATTAGGTGCTGTTGAATATGCTGAATCAGAGTGGTTTTCAGGATGGGTAGCTTTAAGATTTTTAAATGATCCAAATATGGCATTGCAACATTTTAAAAATTTTTATAACAACGTCGGTTATCCTATAAGTTTATCAAGAGGATCTTATTGGATCGGTCAAACGTATAAATCATTAAATAATAATCAAAAATCCGATGAATGGCTTCTTGAATCTTCTAAATATTTAACTACTTTTTATGGTCAATTAGCTTTTAGGGAAATCAAACCAAATAAACCTTTTCTATTGGATGGGCTGACAAATGTTGACGAAAAGTCTAGAAAAAAATTTAATAAAAACAAATTAATAAAAACTGTACGTATATTACATGAACTAAACAAAACAAAATATTCAAAAGATATAATTAAACATTTGGCACAAATTGACGTGGAAAATGGTAGTGAGTTACTCGCTGGTCAGCTAGCTATAGAAATTGATAGATATGATTATGGCATACAAGTAGCAAAGAAAGCTTCTTATGAAAAAAGATTTTATAACTCACTAAATTATCCAATTATACAAACACCAAAAATTGTAAATAAAAAAGCAATGCCAAAATCTGAACTTGTATTAGCGGTTATAAGACAAGAAAGTGAATTTGATACAAAAGCTAATAGTTCAGTTGGTGCTAGAGGATTAATGCAACTAATGACTTACACAGCAAAGGTCGTGTCAAAACAAGCTAAATTACCATATAGAAAAAAGGGATTACAAACTGACCCTGATTATAATATCAAATTAGGATCTTTTTATCTCGCTTCACTACTTGAGCAATACGAAGGCTCGTATCCTTTTGCTTTGGCTGCCTATAATGCTGGACCTAAAAGAGTAAAATATTGGAGAAAAATTAATAAAGATCCGCAAGCAGGAAAAATCAGTTATGTTGATTGGATTGAACTAATAAAATTTAAAGAAACAAGAAACTATGTACAAAGAGTATTAGAGAATGTAAATGTTTACCGATACATTTTAAACAAAGAATCAAAAAAAATGTATAATTTTTTTGAAGATAAACCGCATTACTAGAAACTGCTTATTTTTTTATAAACAGTATTTATTGAAATATTATTAACTAAAATTTCATAGTATTTCTCATACTTGGATTCATCGATAAGAAATTCATTATCCATTCTTTTGTAATAGTTTGTTATTATAAAATCAGCTTCATTAGGTGTTACTAAATCTACCTTTTTTTTGTCATTGTTTGAAAGTAAAAGCAGGTTTTTGTGCAAAGCAGCGAAACTTTTTGTTGCAATTTTTATTGGATAACTATTATTGTTCTGAATTATATAATTAATTGATGTATTATTACTCAACCCCCAATAATCCATATCAAATTTTTCATTAAAATTAGATTTATATATTGAATTAAAATATACATATTGATGTGGGTGATTTTTAATATTCCAATAAATTAAATAAGATAAATTAAATACAACTAACAAATAAATTAAATTAATAGTTAATTTTGTTCTAAAAATTATACTTAAATAATAAATACCACTTAAAAAGGTCATAATAATTAATGGATAAATAAAATAAAGATGCCTCCAACCAGAATACCCAACACCCTTCATTATAAAAGCGATAATACAAATTATAGTTAGTAATAAAAAAAATAAATCTAACATCTCGTTATCTCCTCTCCATATGTCATTTAAATCATCATTAACATTTATAAGTCTAAATAACCCTCTTCTTAGAACAAAAAAAGAACCTAATAAAAAAAATAAAATTACTACGATTGGTGAGGTAACTAGAATCCAAATTATGTGATAATGCCAAGGAACATAACTAGATAAAATAAATTCTCCAAGATAAAAATTATTGACTGACCAATCGGCTCCATCGATTACCTCCAAAAGATTCAATAAGTTAATTATAGGGTTATGCCATAAATAAGGCCAAAATATTAAAATAAAAGCTAATGTAAATATAAAATAATAAATTATAAATTTTAAATTTTTTTTAAAAAAAAGCACAGATCGCATGCACTTAAAAGATAAAAAAATTAGCATGAATGTTATTGGTATAAAAGCCATAATTCTTGTATCAAATGCAAGAGCGGAAGATAGTGAAAATAGAATTGTATTATTTAATTTAGGATCTTTTAAAAAAATAAACCCTATATAAATGTTAATTATAATTAATGTAAGAAAAAAAATATCTTTCTCATTATAAAAACTTTCTGCAAATATTCTTGGAGTAAAAAACAAAAACAAAATACCAATTAACGAATATAAGTATGATTTGTATCTAAAATATATTAATTTATAAAAAAAAAATATTCCTACTAAAAAAATAAAGAAATTATATAGATGTCTAAGCTCAAAAATATTTTTTTCTCTTTCTATATTAAAAATATCAACTAAAAACTCATAAAATAAAGATAATGGCGCAGCAATGAAAGCTGGTTCGTCGTTATTTTGGTAGAAGGATGAGCTTGTTAAATTTGTTTTTAAACTTTCATATGTAAATGTTTCAGCGCCACTAAATACTGTTGTAATAAAATCTTTTATAGTGCTTTTTAAATATGTGTACCAAAAGTAAGAATTGTTTCTATGATATTGCTCATCAAGTGACATTCCGTAATCATCATAACTATAAAATCCTATAATTATGAATAATAAGAATGAGAAATATATTGAAGTTTTAATGTTAAATAATTTTTTCATTAATTTTTATTCAATAATTTATCAAATATATAGCAAGTAGTAATTATAAATTAATAGATAAATTTGTTAGCAGTAACACAGAATTTATGCTATTTATTTGATATTACTTATATTAATAAATTTATGGCAAATGTTACTTTAATAAGGCCGCCCTCTTTAGTTTCCGCTGGATCATTTTCGGGATTCTTAACACCTCCTATTGGGTTGGTTTATATAGCTGGTTCCTTAAAAAAAAATGGTCATAAAGTTTCGATTGTTGATGCTGTCGGTCTTGATCCTGAAAAAAGCACTTATTTAGGAAATCAACTAATTTTAAGAGGAATACCATTTCAAGAAATTGTAAGGTTAATACCTGAAGATACCGATCTAATTGGTTTTTCTGGTATGTTTTCCTCAGATTGGATTTCTTTAAGACCATTGGTCAACATGATAGGTAAAAAATTTAAAAATAAATATTTTGTTGCTGGTGGAGAGCATTTTACTGCGGTTCCCGAAATATGTTTAGAGCAGTGTGAAAATTTAGATGCTGTGTCATTAGGTGAAGGAGAAGAAACTCTTGTTGAATTAGCAAATGCAGTTGATGATAAATCTTCATGGCTAAATATAGATGGACTTGTTGTTAGAGATAAAAAAAAATTTGTTAAAACTAAAAAAAGAAACCGACTATTAAAATTAGATCAAATACCTTTACCGGCTTGGGATCTGGTACCAATAAATAAGTATTTAGACTTAAACTTATCTTTTGGCGTCGATCGTGGAAGAACTATGCCAATGATAGCATCAAGAGGCTGTCCCTATCAATGTACATTTTGTTCAAGCCCGTCAATGTGGGGAACCACATGGTTAGCTAGAGATCCAAAATTAGTTGTAGATGAAATTGAAGATTACATTCATAAATATAAGATTGATAATGTAGATTTTTATGATTTGACAGCTATAGTAAAAAAATCTTGGATACTGGAGTTTTGCAAAGAACTTATTTCAAGAGACTTAAAAATTAGCTGGCAATTACCTAGCGGAACTAGATCAGAAGCGATTGATGATGAAGTGACACCTTTACTTTATAAATCAGGTTGCAGAAATATCGCTTATGCTCCTGAGTCTGGTTCTGAAAAAATGCTTAAGTCGATTAAGAAAAAAATTAAAATATCAAGAATGATGCAATCATTAAGAAGCTCAGTTAAGGCTGGTATTAATGTAAAAATGAATATCATAATAGGATTTCCAGATGAAAATCATATGGACATATTTAAAACCTTTTGGTTTTTAATTAAAATGAGTTATGCAGGAGCGCATGATCTTTCTATAGGTGTTTTTGCACCCTACCCAGGTTCAGAAATTTACGATGAACTTGTTAAAAAAGGTAAAATAGAACATAGTGAAAAATATTGGCAACAACTTGCCTATGTTGATATTTCGTTTACAAAATCTTGGTCTGAAAGCATATCAACAAAAAGTCTACTATTTTACAATTGGTTGGGAATGGGTATTTTTTATTTATCAAATTATATTTTTAGACCCAAAAGAATATTTATTACTATAAAAAATATTCTTACAAACAAACATGAGTCTAGAGGTGAAATGGCACTAGCTCAAATGTTTAAAAGAATTGCTTTTGTATTTAAGGCATCACGAAAAAATACCAGCAAAACAACAGGTTAGAAGTTATCTTTTTTTAATAACTTTATTTATTTAGAGATAAATCCGTAACTCTGGCAGCATTTGCCATTATAGTATATGTAATTGTGGTGGTGGGAATTGATGGTAAAATCGAACCATCAATAATATGAATATTATTAAAGCATTTGAGTCTTCCTTTAATGTCAGTTTTCTTAAGTGAAGATTTTTTAGACATTGGAAATGATGATCCATAATGATAACTAGATCCAAACTTAGTTGTGAATTTTATTCCAGTATATGTAATTTGATTATTATTCATTAAGGTAATTTTTTTCACAAAATATCTAAACATAAAATTATGTTTTTTTGATTTTTTTAATTTAATATTCTTTATAGAACCATTCGATATTAAAATACTGTCAGAAACATCATCAGTTAAATATGTAAATACAAGAAAATATTTTTTTGATAAAATTCTTAATAATTTTCCAAAAATATTGCTTAAAATAAAATAATCACTTTTAATTGCATCAATTATATCTTTTTTAAATAAATAAATTTGATTATGAATAAACGGAAATTTAATTGAACTAATAAAATGATCAGAAAACTTATTATTAACTATTTTATTAACACTCGTTTTTGAATTCCATAAAGAAACTATAAGTTTTGACTCCTTAAAAGTAATATCTTTTAATTTAGGTATGCTGTTTAAAACTATAATTGAAGAATTAAAAGCTCCCGCCCCTAAAAACAATCTGTTGCTTGTAGCAACTAATTTATTAGAATCATATACATAAATAATTCCATTTTTTTCTACCAATTTATTAACTTCTATATTTCCCATATAAGTTATTTTTTTTTTAACTATTAAATAACTAAAATATTCATAGGTTGAAAAAGGTTGTTTATTTTTTTTTGATAAAGCAATCCGTGAAGATCCTGATACAAAAGGTTTAATAATATTCAAATCAAGTATGTTCTTACGTTCAATATTTGGTTTTGGTAGATTAAATTTTTTAGAATACAAATCAAAATTTCCAAAATGGTTAAAAAAACTATCAACAAAATTGTAATATTTATTTAATGCTGAAAAAGAGATCGGCCAATCTTTCATCTCATTTATTCCAATTTTGGAAATTGATCCACCCCATACATTAGAAAAACCTCCAAAACCGACTGATTTTAAAAAACCTAATTTTTCAAAGTTTACAATTGAATCAAATGTGGAAAAACAAAAATTTTTTAACGTTTTGGAAGGAATTTTTTTAAAGATTTCTTTATTTGATTTAGATTTTGTGGAGCCTATATCAATTACAAGAGGTTTTATTTTTCTTTTTAATAATATTTTAACACAGGCTGCTGCAGCAGGACCGGAACCAATGACTATTACTTTTTTATGCATAAAAATCTTATTTATAATTAATTTTTTTAGGTCCGTATATCAAACCTAAAAATCCATCATAGTTAAAACTTGTATTTAATATATTTAATTTGTAAGGAAAAAATAATAGTAATTTTATTATTATAATAGGAACTTTTATAAGAATCTTATTTTTTTTATTAATGCAATTAATAAATTTTTTCGCCTTTCCGTCATGCAAGTATGTAATTTCTTTATACTTGGAAATATCTTTTTTATTAAAAGCTGTTATTACTTTGGATATTGAAACAAAGTATATTGTGAAATTTCCATCTCCAGGCACAATAACGAAAGGTAGTTTTTTGAAAAAATTATTAATTACTGTTATGAGGCCAGCATTTCTCGATGTAACCATAGCTATTCTAAAAATTTTGAAATTTTTTATTCCTTTAAGTAATTTTTCACATTTTTCTTTCTGGATGCCATAATAATTAATTTTATCTATAGCACTAAATGAGGATGCAAATAAAATTTTACAATTATTTTTAATAGCATAAGCCTTCACATTTTTTAAAGAGTATATATTTGAATCAAATCCATTAATTAATTTCTTCCTTCTTTCCCAAGCTAAATAAATTATCTTAGAGATTTTAACTCTTTTTGGTAAAATTTTATTAATATCGTCTCCAATTTTAAATATGTAATTATTGGGCAAGTTAGAATATTTTTTTCTTGTAAAAGTAATTATTTTTTTTTCGGGGAGTTTCTTAATAATATTTCTTCCTATAAAACTATTTGCGCCAATAATAATGGTGTAATATATATTTTTATTCATTTTTTTTTAAAATAATAAACAAATTTTATTTAATTATGTTTATAAATCAATCTTACAGGTTAAATGAATACTAAAATTATAAATATATTCAAGAAATTAAATATTTTAAACATGCACCTTTATTCAGTATCAAGATTGACCCTCTATCTCTATATAATTTTAAGTTTTTTATCTCAATTAAACGTAGAAAATTTATATATTGATATAATAAGTCAATTTGGTTTTTATATAATATTTTTTGGATTATTATTACTTTTATATTTTGCTTCTTTTAAAAAAAGAATAGATTTTTTTATTACACTTGTGGTAACTTTATTACTAACTATTAGTATTTTTAGTTCATGTGGTAACTGCAACAAATTGCAAATTAAGAGTAAACAAGGCTCTAATCAAATTAAAATAATAATTTTTAACACTGGGCTTAGTAATGATATTTATAGTATTAAAAAATTACTTTTAATAGAAAAACCAGACTTAGTTCAGTTCCAAGAACTTTCACCAAAATTATTTTATGAGTTAAATCAATTAAAAAATTATTTTAACTATTCTGCAGGTTTAGAACAAAAATATAATATTTTTTCTAGCGTTATATTTAGCAAACATCCATTAAGCAATATTAAAATTAATAGACATAATATAATTTCAGCAAATATAAAGATCAACAATAGTGATATTAAAATTTTTGGAACCCATCTCTTTCCTCCCCTAAATAATAGTATGCTTAAAATTTATTCATCTCTACATGTTAAATTTGGAAAAATTAATAAACCAAAAAAACTTCCAATAATAAATTTTAATATTATTTTAAATCAAATTAATTACCTTAAAAAACTAATTAAAAAAAATAACTCAATGATTATTGTTATGGGTGATTTAAATATGACTTCTGCTTCAAAAAGATTTAAGAATTTTCTTAACCATACAAATTTATATACATATCTATCTGTTAAAAAACCAACATCTACATGGCCATCATTTTTTCCTTCTTTTTTAGGAATTCAAATTGATCATGTTCTATTCACAAGTCATTTTAATATGATTAATAAAGAAACTAGTTTAAGCTTATCATCAGATCATAGACCTTTAATTGTAAACTTAACTTTTTAGTAATAATTTTATTATAAATTCTCAATGGCGGAAGAAAAGAGATTCGAACTCTTGGTACAAATTTCTTCGTACGGTCATTTAGCAAACGACTGGTTTAAACCACTCACCCATTCTTCCTAGATGTCCAAAATATTAATTAATATATAACAGATTATTTTATTATTTTTAATCTATTTATCTTTATATTAGTCTGTTTTCAATTTATTGATAACGATAATTTATGAAGAAGAAAACTTTAAATGGAATTTTATATAGTGGTTTAGGATCCCTTTGGTGGGGCGTTATTGGAGTTATGTATTTCAAGTCAGTATCATTTGTAACACCATTGGAATTGACAATACATAGAACAATTTGGACTGCATTTCTATTATTTTTTTCAACTTCAATATACTCAAAGTGGAATGATGTTTTTAAAATTTTAAAAGACTATAAGACTACTTTATTATTAATTTTAACTAGTATTCTTATAGTAGCTAATTGGTACACTTGGATATACGCAGTTACGATAAACAAGCTTATTGATGCAGCTTTTGGATACTACATTTTTCCAATCTTAAGTGTTTTTTTTGGAATTTTATTTTTAAAAGAATCGCATACTAAAATGAAACTAGTTTCTATTGGTTTAGTTGTGGTCGCAGTTGTTTATTTATTGATAGATCTCAATTCAACTCCTTGGATAGGACTGATTGTTGCTTTAACCTGGAGTTTTTACACGCTAATTAGAAAAAAAATTCAAATTCCTACAGATTTAGGATTATTTATAGAAAGTGCTTTTATGACACCATTTGCAATCATTGCATTTTATTTTATTGCAAAAAGTGGAAGCAATTATTTTAGTTTTGATGATGTGCATATGTCATTATGGCTTTTTCTTGCTGGGGCGAATACTTTAATACCTTTGGGTTTATATCTTTATGGATCTTCTTTAGCTGGCTTGGGACCCTCTTCGATGATTTTTTTCTTGGCACCAACAGGTCAATTTTTGCTAGGTTTTTATTACTTTGGTGAAGATTTAGATTTAAATAAATTGATAAGTTTTATTATTATTTGGATTGCTGTGGCAATTTATTTAAGAGATTTAGCTAAAGATAATTAGATTAAACTGGTATAAATGAACTCTTTGATTTTTATAAATATTAAATTAAATTATTTATATGAAAAATAAATATTCAATATTTTCTTTAATAAAAAATGCTTTTAGTTACCATGAAAATTGGCAAAGGGCTTGGAGAGACCCTGAACCTAAAAAAACTTATGATGCCGTTATAGTTGGTGGTGGTGGTCATGGTTTAGCTACAGCATACTATCTTGCTAAAGAGCATAATTTAAAAAATATTGCTGTAGTTGAGAAAGGTTGGATTGGTGGTGGCAATACAGGAAGAAATACAACTATTATAAGATCAAATTATTTATGGGACGCAAGTGCTGCCATGTATGACCACGCTTTAAAACTTTGGGAAGGGTTATCACAAGAATTAAATTATAATGTAATGTTTAGTCAAAGAGGAGTAATGAATCTTGCTCATAATTTACATGATGTAAGAGAGCTAAAGAGACGAACTCACGCAAATAGATTAAATGGAATAGATTGTGAATGGTTAAGTACTGAAGAAGTAAAAAAATTTTGTTCTATTATAAATTGTTCTCCTGATATTAGATATCCTGTTCTCGGAAGCACTCTTCAAAGAAGAGCCGGCACCGCAAGACATGATGCTGTCGCTTGGGGTTATGCAAGAGGGGCGGATTCTATGGGTGTTGATATTATTCAAAATTGTGAAGTAAAAGGAATAAAAAGAAAAGGTGATTCTGTGGAAGGAATTGAAACAACAAAAGGATTTATAAAAACTTCAAAAATTGGAATTGTAGCTGCAGGACATTCTAGTGTATTGGCAAATATGGCTGGAATTAAATTACCTCTAGAAAGTAAACCATTACAAGCCTTAGTATCAGAGCCCATTAAACCTATTATAGATACTGTTGTTATGTCTAACGCTGTACATGCATATGTTAGTCAATCTGATAAGGGTGAACTTGTTATTGGAGCTGGTACCGATGCTTATATATCTTATACACAAAAAGGAACTCATGAAGTTGTAGAAGGAACTTTAAAAGCAATTTTAGAACTTTATCCAATTTTTAGTAGACTTAGAATGCTAAGACAATGGGGGGGTGTGGTCGATATTTGTCCTGATGCAAGTCCTATAATAAGCAAAACTTCCATCAAAGGACTATACTTTAATTGTGGTTGGGGCACGGGCGGATTTAAAGCTACACCTGGATCAGGAAACTTATTTGCTCACACGATTGCAAAAGATGAGCCTCATAAATTAAATGCAGCTTTCAATATAAACAGATTTGTAAGTGGAGATTTAGTTGATGAACATGGAGCAGCAGCTGTAGCGCACTAGTATGTTTATAATCAAATGTCCATATTGTGGTGAAAGAGATCATAGTGAGTTCAGCTATGGAGGTGAAGCGCATATTGTTAGACCAAAACAACCAACGGAACTAAGTGATGATCAGTGGGCTGAATACCTATTTATGCGTAAAAATATTAAAGGACTTCAATATGAAAGATGGAATCATGCCCATGGTTGTAGACAATGGTTCAATGTTGGTAGAGATACATCTAATGATAAAATTCATTTTGTTTATAAAATGGGAGAGAGTCCACCTAAATAATGTCAAATAATTTTAGATTAGATTCAGGAGGAGAAATAAATAGAACCGAAAGGATTTCTTTTAAATTTAATGGAAAAACTCTTTTTGGTTATAAAGGTGATACTTTAGCATCAGCCTTACTAGCCAATGGTATTCATTTAGTTGCTAGAAGTTTTAAATACCATAGACCAAGAGGTTTTTTGGGATCTGGATCTGAAGAACCTAATGCTATTGTTCAATTACATAAAGATAAAGCTAAAACAGAACCTAATATTAGAGCTACTCAAATTGAAATTTTTCAAGGGTTAGAGGCTAGGAGTCAAAATTGTTGGCCAAGCGTGAATTTTGACATAAGTGAAATAAATAATTTTTTCTCCCCTATTCTACCAGCAGGATTTTATTATAAAACTTTTATGTGGCCCGCAAAGCTTTGGGAAAAATATGAATATTTTATAAGAAAATCAGCAGGATTAGGTATTTCACCAACTAAAAGAGATCCAGATTTATATGATCATAAATACTATCATTGCGAAGTATTAATAATTGGAAGCGGCCCAGCAGGATTAACTGCAGCTATGATAGCTGCAAAATCTGGAAAAAAAGTACTTTTAGTTGATGAGAAACCTGAGCATGGCGGTTCATTGGTTGGAGCAAATAGTGAGGTCACTAATATTGATAATAAAAGACCCAAGGAATGGATTCAAAAAACCTATTCAGAACTAGTAAAAATTAAAAATATCAAAGTTTTAAATAGAACTAGTGTTGCCGCTTATCATAATTATAACTATTTAATCATGATGCAAAATTTAACTGATCATCTAAATGAAAATGATAAAAAAAATAAAATAAGACAAAGACTGTGGAAAGTTAGAGCTAAAAAAGTAATTCTAGCTACCGGCTCAATTGAAAGACCAATGATTTTTGATTGTAACGACAGACCTGGTATAATGCTTTCATCGGCTGTAAGAAAATATTTAAATCATTATGGAGTAAAATGTGGAAATAGCGTTGTTATTTTTTCAAACAACGATGATGCATATGAAACAGCGCTAAGCCTCCATGGTAAAGGAATAAAAATCAAAGCAATAATTGATATTAGACAAGAATCTCAAGGTGATTTAGTAAACAAGTGTATTAGTCTAGGTATTAAAATTTTGTGGAAGCATACAGTTGTAAAGGCCGAAGGTCATAAAAAAATTAATGCTGCAATAGTCATGAAGCTTTCTAATGACAATAATTCCGTCGTTGGAAATAAAATTAAAATCACCTGTGATTTATTATGTGTTTCTGGTGGTTACACACCAGCAGTACATTTATTTACTCAATCTGGTGGCAAATTAGCTTTTGATGAAAAAAAATTTTATTTTTATCCATACAAAACAAGCTTAGATCAACTATCTGTAGGTGCGTGTGCAGGTATTTTTAACCTTAAAAAAATAGTTCATGACACTTATATTAAAGTTAACACATTTTTAAAAACAAATATTAAAAACGAAACTGTTGTGGCTGATTATAAATCAGGTGGGTTTGAAAATATTTGGCTTTTGCCATCAAACAAAATTTCTGGAAAAGTAAAATCTTTTGTTGATTTTCAAAATGATGCAACGGCTAATGATATTAAATTAGCTTTAAGAGAGGGATTTAAATCAATAGAACATGTAAAAAGATACACTACAACTGGTATGGCTACTGACCAAGGAAAGATTGCTAATATGCACGCTTTAGGAATCATATCTGATATTTCAAAAACTAAAATGGGTGAATTAGGAACAACTACATTTCGCCCTCCTTTTACACCGCTAACTTTTGGTGCTCTAGTTGGAAGAAACGTTAAACAATTTTTCGATATTACTAGGGAAACTCCAATGCATTACTGGCATAAGGATAATGGAGCTAAGTTTGAAGATGTCGGGCAATGGAAAAGAGCTTGGTATTATCCTATGAATAATGAAAATATGTATAAAGCTGTTCAAAGAGAATCAAAGGCAGCAAGAGAATGTGCAGGAATACTAGACGCATCTACTTTAGGGAAAATTGATATTCAGGGTGTTGATGCTAGTGAGTTTTTAAACCGCGTTTATACAAATGCTTGGAGTAAATTAGGTATTGGAAAATGCAGATATGGACTTATGCTTAATGAAGATGGCATGGTTTATGATGACGGGGTTACCACAAGGCTTGGTGAAAACCATTATATAATGACTACTACTACTGGCGGTGCTGCAACAGTAATGAGTAAACTTGAAGATTATTTACAAACTGAATGGCCTGAACTAAAAGTTTTTTTAACATCTGTAACAGATCATTTTGCTACAGTAAGTGTTTGTGGCCCACATAGCAGAAAAATATTAGAAAAAGTTGTTAAAAATATTAATTTTGAAGATCAGAAGTTTCCTCATATGAGCTTTAATGAAGGTATCATTGATAACATTAAATGCCGTGTAATGCGTATCAGTTTTACCGGTGAATTAAGTTACGAAATAAATATACAAGCTAATTATGGAAAAGCTGTATGGGAAAAATGCATGGAAGCTGGAAAAGAGTTTAATATTACACCCTACGGAACTGAAGCTATGCACTTATTGAGAGCAGAAAAAGGATTTGTCATAGTCGGGCAAGAAACTGACGGGACTGTAACTCCCGGAGATTTACAAATGGACTGGATTGTAAGTAAGAAGAAATATGATTTTATTGGCAAAAGATCTTTGTACAGGTCAGATACGATGAAAGAAGGACGAAAACAAATGGTCGGTCTTCTGACAAAAGATCCTAATGAAATTTTAGAAGAAGGTTCACAAATAGTTGCGGAGATTAAAAAAAGTCCTCCAATGGTTATGTTAGGCCATGTTACATCAAGTTATTATAGTCCAAATCTTAAAAAATCAATTGCATTAGCTGTTATTAAAAATGGCAAAAACTTAAAAGGTAAAAAATTATATATTCCAATGAAAAATAAAGTAATTGAAGTCATTGTTTCAGATGCTGTTTTTTGGGATAAAGAAGGAAGTAGATTAAATGCTTGAAATAAATTCCACTATAAACGAAAGCAGAAATTTCAATAATTTGTTAATGGAAGAGAAAACTCCTATTTTAAAGTTAAATTTAAGAGGAAAAATAAATAACAATGATTTTACTAGCAATGTGGGAAAAATACTTGGGGTAATACTTCCTGTTGAAGTTGGAAGTATAGTATCAAAAGGATATTTATCAATAATTACTACAGGACCAAATGAATGGATAATAATTTCAAATAGTAAAGAAAATAATGATTATCAATTAGAAAATGTTTTATTTGAAACTATATCTAAAAATAACTTAGGTGCTGTTACAAATATAACTGATCAGTTCACTATTTTCTCATTAGTGGGTTCTGGTGCATTAGAAATTTTATCCAAGTCTTCACCATTTAACTTTGATACGCTGCCAAACAATTTTTCAGCTCAGACTCTATTGAACAATATTGATATTACAATTGTTAAAAAAGATAACGAAAATATAGATTTGTTGGTAAGAAGATCTTTTTCAAATCATCTTTGGTGCTGGCTAAATGATAGCGCTAGATTTCTTTAGTCTATACTTAATAAAGTAGATAACAAAAAGTAGTAAAAGCAAAGACAAAGTCCATTGAAAAGCTGCCCACAACCAGAAAAAACTATTAAAATCTGCACTTAGATACTTAGCTAAATAAAAGACAGTTATTGGAACAAGAATATTTCTTAAAATGTTATTTAACATAGCGTTTTCCGACTTTTTTAAAGCCATAAAAAAACCATTTGAAAGAAAAAAAATTGGATAAGCAGGCAAAATAAAAGCTGAAATTTTTAAATACCTGGTGCTAAAATTTATAACCTCAGGATTGTTTGAGAAAAAAGTAGGAACTAATTCTGCAGTAATATAAACCAATATTCCAGAAATAATCATTATAAAAAGACCATATTTAATAGATACAAAATATGTTTCTTTTACTCTTTCAAAAAGATTGGCTCCGTAATTTTGTGCGATAATTGATATAATAGCAGTATTAATACCTAATATTGGAAGAAGAACAACTTGCTCAATTCTAGTAGCAGCTCCGTATCCAGCCACAGCATATTCGCTCGATAATCCTATGTAAGTAAAAACTATTGTAGCAGCAACTGAATACCCACTGATTGCGATAGTAATGGGCATAGATTGAAAAAAAATATTTTTGATATAATAATATTTAATAAAGAAAAATTCTTTTGAAATTTCTTTTACACTTACGTTAGAAATTACTTTAATTAATATGATTATAAAAGCTACGAGTTGTGCTATTAGGGTTGCTACAGCTATACCTTTTACACCTAATGCTGGAATGAATAAAAAACCAAAAATAAAAATTGGATTTAATATAATGTTAAGAAAAAAAGATATTATTAAAACATTTCTATATGTTTTGGTGTCACCCTCTGCATGTAATAATGAATTTAAGGATACAACTAATATAAATAGTATTGATCCATAAAAAATAATATCAGTATATTCGGTACCTAATTTAGTAACTTCAGGACTTGATCCCATTAGAAAAAAAACTTTTTCAGAATAATTTAATCCTAATAAAGTAATAATTACTGAAATTATTAATCCATAAATAATAATATGTGAGAAATAGTAAAGTATATTTTTTTTATTGTTTTCACCGATGCTGTTGCCAATTAAAGAAGTGCCAGCTACTGACACTCCAATAGAAGTTGCTATTATAATAAAATAAATTGGAAAAGATTTACTTAAAGCAGAAAGAGCTTCTGGGGATATTTTGCCAGCAAAAAATGTGTCTACAATATTATAAAAAGTTTGAAATAAAGTTCCTACACTTGCTGGAATAGCAAGTTTTCTTACAAGAAATGGAATATTATCTTTTGTTAGGTTCATGTTTTAATAATTAAAATTTATTAATAATCTTTTTGAAAGATATGTCTCTTGCCAGCTTTTTTTGCAAGGTTTATTTGTTTTTGTCTCATTCTAAACCTTACTTTTTGCACTTCTGACAGGTTACTGAGGCATCCTGGACACGACACTCCCTCTTCATACTGAGAGGACTTTTTATCTTTTGGGGACACAGGTTTTCTACACCCACTACACATTGAGTATGATCCAACTTCAAGATTATGTTTTACTGATATTCGGTTATCAAAAACAAAACATTCTCCCTTCCACAAACTATCTTTCTGTTTAACTTTTTTAAGATAATTTAGTACGCCACCCTTTAATTGGAAAATGTTATTAAATCCTCTTTCTTTTAAATATATAGATGCCTTTTCACATCTTATTCCACCAGTACAAAACATAGCGATTGATTTATTTTTATTTAGATTTTTTAAATATTTTGGAAATTCTTTAAAATTGTCTATATTTGGATTTGTAGCATTTTTAAAAGTTCCTACCTCGAATTCAAATGGTTTTCTAGAATCTAGAACTAAAGTATTTGTATCTTTAATTAATTTATTCCATTTTAAGGGTTCAATATGATTATTCTTCTTAATTTTACTAAAAATATTAAGACCCATTGTAACTATTTCATTTTTTATTTTTATTTTAGCTTTATGGAAAGGTTGAAAATAACTTTTTGATAGATTTTCACTATCAAACACTTTTATTGTAAATAAACT
>CAJQRW010000022.1 GCA_905612415.1 uncultured Pelagibacteraceae bacterium | reverse complement strand
TTTATTAAAAAAATCATTTTTTAAAATATTTTTATAGGGTAATAAATTTTTTACAGGACCATTGTGTTTTGTTAAACCATCTAAAGTTTCGATAGTTAAATTTAATCCTAAAAATTTGTAATACTTATTTTCTAAAAAAGTTACTATTCGTATAGTTTGTATATTATGATCAAAACCCTTATGATTGTGCATGCATTCATTTAGTATTTCTTCTCCAGCATGTCCAAAAGGTGTGTGACCTAAATCGTGGGCTAAACTTAATGTTTCACTTATGTCTTCATTTAAAGACAAAGATCTAGCTAGTGTTCTAGCTATTTGCGAAACCTCCATAGAGTGTGATAATCTAGTTCTGTAGTGATCTCCCTCTGTATTTACAAAAACTTGAGTTTTGTGTTTAAGCCTTCTAAACGATGATGAGTGAATTATTCTATCTCTATCTCTTTGGTATGGACTCCTAATCGAGCTAATAGTTTCTGTAAAAATCCTACCTTTGCTATTAATAGATTTGATTGCATACTGTTTTAGATTATTTTCATTATAATTTTTTTGCATAATTGTGTTAAGAGGATTATATTACAATAAAAGAAAATAAAATGATTAAAGAATTAAATTTTACAAAAGAAGCTGTGGAAAAAATTAACCAGCTTATATCGAAAAAAACACCAGGGACGTATTTTAGAATTGCAGTAAAAGGTGGTGGATGCTCAGGTTTTAAATACGATTTTTCTTTTGACAGTAAAATTGATGAGAATGATTTAAAGTACGAAAATATTGTTGTAGACAAATCTTCATTAGAAATGATTAAAGGTTCTGAGGTTGATTTTTCTAAAGAGCTAATTGGAGATTCTTTTAAAATCTCTAATCCTAAAACAAAATCTTCTTGTGGCTGTGGTATTTCTTTTTCTCTTTAATGAAAATTAGCACTTGGAATGTTAATTCGGTAAGAGCAAGATTAGATAATATCATATTATATATAAAAAAAAATTCTCCAGACATTATTTTATTACAAGAAATTAAAACTCAAGAGGAAAATTTTCCTTATAAAACTTTTGAAAGTTTAGGTTACATAAGTTATGTAAATGGTCAAAAAAGTTATAATGGTGTAGCAATCTTATCCAAAAAAAAACTTTCTGAAACAAACGCGATTTTACCAGGTGATAAAATTAAGCAAGCAAGATTTTTTTCTACAAAAATTAAAATAGATAATAAAAAAGTTGAACTTATTAACATATATGTACCAAATGGAAACCCAGTTGATACAGAAAAATATTTTTATAAAATTAACTGGTTGAATTTATTACTCAAATATCTAGAAAATAAAATAAAAAATGGGAATTTGATAATCATTACTGGGGATTTTAATATTATACCAGAAGATATAGATGTTCACGCTCCTGAAAAATATTTAAACGATGCATTATTTAGAATAGAAATTAGAAAAAAATTCAGAGAAATGATTAACTTAGGATTAGTCGATTTATTTAGAAGTTTTAATAAAAAAGAGGATCAGTATACATTTTGGGATTATACGCAAGGATCTTGGCAAAAAAATAATGGTTTAAGAATAGACCATATGCTAATTTCAAACTTATTAATTAATAAAGTAAGGAAAGTAGAAATTATAAAAAACATAAGAGGTCAAGTTAAGCCTTCCGATCATGTTCCTTTGGAATGTGAATTTAACTAAACTCTATTATATATATCTTGATATCTAACAATATCAGTTTCTTTTAAAATTGATCCTGTTTGTACTTCAATAATTCTTACTGATTTTTTATATATGTTTTGTATTCTGTGTATAGAGCCTTGAGGAATAAATACTGATTCATTGGTTTTTTTTAAAAAAACTTTTTTATTAATTGTAATTTTGGGAGATCCTTGTGTAATCAACCAATGTTCAGATCGGTGGTAATGTTTTTGAAGACTTAAAGATGCTTTAGATTTTACTAATAATTCCTTAACTAAAAAGCCTTTACCTTTAAATAAATTAACATAACTTCCCCATGGCCTATTATAAACATTTTTTTTTTTAAAATATTTATTTTTATTTTTTTGATACATTTTAGAAATCTCTCTCCA
>CAJQRW010000021.1 GCA_905612415.1 uncultured Pelagibacteraceae bacterium | reverse complement strand
TGCTGCATTAACATTTAAAAATTCAGCATTATCTACTAAAATAATTTTCATATTATTTTTATAAGTAGACTTATTTAGAAATTTTAATAAATTTCTGCTTAATTCTATTTTAATATTTTCATCTTGATCTATTTTATCTAACAAAAAAAAATTGGGATGTATATTACTACATAAACTTTTATAACTTCTATTTTCATAGTTAATTGAAAAATTTTCTACAGAGTATTTGTTTTCTTCGTCGCCTGACAACATAAAATTAATAAAATGATAGGCAAAGGTTGATTTTCCTATTCCTTTAGGACCATTAAATAGGATAGTGTTAGGTAATTTATTTTTTTTATATAGTTTAATAAATAAATGAAAATAATCTTCAAATCCAAATAGCTGTAATTGATTTTTAGGATCAAGAATCTTAGCATTTTTAAAATCGTTTTTCTTCATCTAGAAAGCTTCAAAAATTTATTAAATATAATTTTTTCTGCATCTTTGCTATCAACTGTATTGTCTAAAACAAAATATCTTTTACTATTTTTTTTGGCTAATTTAATAAAAGAATTTTGGACCTTTTGATAAAATCCTTTTGAAAATTTATCATACCTGTTTTTAAATCTCCTTTTTTTAATTCTGGCAAAAGCTTTTTTTAAGGTGACCGTTAGTACAAACGTTAAATCTGGTTTAAATTTACCTAATATAACTTCATGAATATTGTCAACCAACTTTCTATTCACACCTTTACCATCAACTTGGTAGGCTAAAGTTGAATCAATAAATCTATCGCAAATAATATTACTTTTTTTTATCATAGGTTTAAGAAATTTATTATAATGTTCATTTCTTGCAGCTAGGTAAAGCAACGTATCAGTTGTTTTTAAAAATTTATTTTTTGAACCTGACAATATAACTTTTCTTATTTCTTCTGATGTAAGGGAGCCGCCTGGTTCACGGGTTAGTAAAACTGGTTTTTTTTCCTTTTTTATATTTTCAAAGAGTTTTTTGCTTTGATATGATTTTCCAGAACCTTCGATGCCTTCAAAAGTAATAAAAAAATAATTACTTTTATGCATCTCCCCAAACCATATAATTCAAAGATTTAAAAAGTCTTGAAAAAATATTTGTTTTTTTTATATTTTCTGTAGATAAAATATCAATTGTTTGTATTAACTCTCCAGCAAGATAAACATTTAGATCAGCGAGTTTATCACCTATTTTAATTGGAGATTTAATTGGTCCATTATATTTAACTACTACTTTTATTGTTTTTTTTTTTCTCTTAGGTATTGTTAAATAAAAATCTTTTGCGGGAGCGACTTCAACTTTATTTTTTGTTCCAAGCCATACACTTAAATTGGTTAAAACTTCGTTTTTTTTAGCAATTCTGATTGTGTCAAATTTTTTAAGACCCCAATTTAAAATTCTAGCACTTTCTCTTGATCTTAAATTTTTAGTCTTAAAACCGCTTCCAACAGATATAAGACGTCTTTTGCCAGACGTAATCGAGGCTGCCAACGAATATTGTTCCACAGTTAAAAAGCCAGTTTTAATCCCATCAACATCAATATTTTTATATAATAAAGGATTTCTGTTTCCTTGTTTAATAGGATCTCCTCCTGTTCTATCCCATGTAAATGTTTTTTCTTTAAAATATAAATAGTATTCTGGGTACATCATGATCATATATCTAGACATCTTCAAAATATCTCTGACAGTAGAGTAGTTGTATGGATCGTTAATTCCTGAAGAATTATTAAAATTCGTATTTTCTAATCCAATTTCACTCGCTTTATCATTCATTAATTCTACAAAGTCTTTTTCAGTACCCGATAAACCTTCAGCTAATGCAACACAAGCATCATTTCCTGAAACAATTATTATTCCTTTCAGCAAATCTTCTACTGAGACTTGATCATTAAGCATAATGAACATTGATGAATAACCACTTTGAGACATTCTCCAAGCTTTTTCGGATACAGAAATCATTTCATCTAAGGATGTTTCTCCCTTTTTTAATAAATCAAAAGCAACAATAGCAGTCATAATTTTAGTCATAGAAGCTGGATAAATTTTAGTATCAGCATCTTTTTCAAAAAGAATTTTTTCTGAATGATAGTCTTGAAGAATCATGTAATTAGATTCAACATCAAATTCAGCACTTAGCTTTTGTGTATGCAAAAGAAAAAGAG